>JBIKUT010000033.1:0-11335 GCA_044347465.1 Ramlibacter sp. | reverse complement strand
GGTTCAGGCCTAGCTCAATGTTGCTGGTCTGCTCCGCATCACCCACGGTGGAGCGGGGGATGATCAGCTTCTTGAGGGCGCTCAGGTCGGCCTTGCCGCTCGAGTCCACCGTCGCCGCCATCAGAGCTTGGCCCGCCGAGTTCACCACCGCGTACGAGTCGTTGAGCAGGAAGGTGCCGTTGCGGGTGTAGATGTCCTGCAGGCTGTCGGCCGATTTCAGGGGGAAGAAGCCGTCGCCGGTGATGGCGATGTCCAGCGAGTTGGCCGAGAACTGAATGTTGCCCTGGCTGAATTCCTGCGACACCCGCTTGAGCGACACACCCTGGCCGATGACCGAGGAGGCCTTCTGCAGCGGCGAGGTCGCGAAGATGTCACCGAAGTCTGCACGCGAGCGCTTGAAGCCCGTCGTGCTCACGTTGGCGATGTTGTTACTGGTCACGGACAGCTGGGTGGTGGCCGCGTTCAAGCCAGTCAGCGAGGTATAGAAGGACATGGTTCAGGTTCCTGCGGGTGGATGCGGTCAGTTGTCGATGCGCTGGACTTTGGACAGGCCGACGGACGATCCATCGGTCAGCTCCAGCATCAGCTCGTTGTTGGCTGCGTTGAAGGAGACGCTGCGGACGGCCGAGGGCGTGCTGATCGGCACCTTGGTGACCGTGCCGAAGGAATCGACCGTGGCCACCACGTTGTAGCGGCCGGGGGGCATGCGCTCGCCCTTGCTGTTGTAGCCGGACCAAACGACGTCGACGTCGCCCGGGGCCTGGCGACCTAGCGCCTGGGAGAAGACCTTGGAGCCGTTGACGTCGAACACGTCCAGGTTGACCGCGCTGGCGCCTTTATCCAGCGCCAGGGTGCCGCGCACATTGGCGCCATCGACCAGTTCGGCGGTGCCGGTGGGCGAGGCCACCTTCTTGCCGATCAGGGACGCGCCCGTCATCAGCTTGTCGGATTTCATGGCGGCGGCCATGGTGGACAGCGAATCGGCCATCTTGGTGGTGGCCTCCAGCTGCGAGAACTGAGCCAGTTGGGCCACAAAGGCCTCGTTCTTCACCGGCTCGAGCGGGTTTTGGTTTTGCAGCTGCGTGGTGAACAGCTTGAGAAAGGCCTGCTGGTCCATCTCGCCCTTGTTGGCCTTGTCCGCAGACGGGTTCGTGTTGGGCTTGGCCGGGGCCGTAGCGGTGGAGGAGAGCTTGGCGCTGACAGCGCCGGAAGTGGTGATCGCCATGGTCGTTCCGGGTTTTAGGAGCGGGTGATGTCCAGCGTGCGCATCATGAGTTGACGCGCCGTGTTGATCACTTCCACGTTGTTTTGGTAGGAGCGGCCCGCGGCCATCATCTCGACCATCTCGGTGACTTCACTCACGTTGGACTGGTAGACATAGCCGTTGGCATCGGCCAGCGGGTTGGTGGGGTCCGAGATGCGGCGCGCCGGCGCCTTGTCGTCCACGACCTGGGCGACCTTCACGCCGCCTACATAGGGTGCGCCGGCATGGGTCATGGCCTCATCGACCAGCGCCTTGAAGACCGTGCGCTTGCCGCGGTACGCGCCTTCTTCGGTGCCAGACACCGAACCGGCGTTGGCCAGGTTGGAGGCGGTCGCGTTCATCCGGGTCATCTGCGCATTGAGCGCAGTGCCGGCGACGCCAAAGATGTTGTGCAGTGACATGGTCAATCTCCTCGCAAGGCCTTGCGCAGGCCACTGACACGGTTTTCGAGAAAGTTCAGGGTCGCCTGGTAATCGGCGGCGGCCTTACCGTACTGGGCCTGCTCGACACTCATCTCGACGGTGTTGCCGTCAAAGGAGGTGTTGAAGGGCACGCGAAAGCGCATGTCGTCGGGTGGGAGCTCTTGCCCCACGGTGAAGTGCGCCGTCTGCGTGGTCCGCATGGCGGTGTCGCTCGCGCTGGCTTGACTGAGCGCGGCCTTGAAATCCAGGTCGCGCGCCTTGTAATTGGGCGTGTCGGCGTTGGCAATGTTCTGGGCCAGCACTTCCAGACGACGCGCCCGGGCCTGCAGGGCAGGCTCGTGCACACCGAAAATCCTGTTCAACATATCCATGGCAACTCCTGGCGTGGCCCGACCCGCATCGACAGCAGGTCGATGCAAGCAAGGGGCGTACGTTTTTCCGTCATGACATCCAGTCACCGCAAAAGACATGCCAAGCTGGGGGGTCGGTGTTCCGACGGTCTGCACAGCGTGCGCGCGGCGCGGTGTGCGGGGGAGGGCGCCATACGAGCGGCAAGTTCTTGCCGCTGCGCCATGAACTGGCCGCTGTGCGGGCTACAGCGCGTCGGCCGTGTTCATGCCGGTAATGACGCCGCTGATCTGGCGACCGGACTCGCGATTCTTCAATTTGATCTGTTCGCCCATGCGGCCGTCTTGCAGTGCCTCCAGGCGCGCGACCACACGAAAGCCTCGCTCGCTACCGGCCGACACCATCACCAGCTGCCCCCGCTTGACCATCAAGGCCGGGCGGATGTCCTGGGTGCGCAGCGGCGTGCCGGCGGGGATGTCGCGTAGCAGCTCGGCATGGAGCACGTCATCGACGCGGTCCAGCACATTGGGGGGCAGGCCCTGGGTCGGCATGTCCATCAGCGTGACCTGGTCGGCGCTCAGACGCGCGCCGCGTTGCAGCAGTCCGCTGGCCACCACCACCTTGCGCAGGGCAGCGCTCTTGTCTTCGGCGGCCGCGCTCGCAGTCGCGGGCCGCGCGGCGGCCTGAGACGGGTTGGCGCCAACGGACGGCAGCGTGCGCACGAACAACTGCCAGCTCGGTGACTCGCAGCGCACGCGCACGGTCTCCTGGCTGGTAAAGGGGTGGTCCAGTTGCAGGCCCGCCGCACACGGGCGGATCTGCAGGCGCGGATCCAAGGGCGCCAGGCGAATGCTCGCTGGGTCGATCCGTTGCTGGGCCCCCAGCCATCGGGTGACGGCCTGCGTGAGCGCGAGTTCGGGTGTCGCGGCGGCCGGCCAGGCGACGCTGCCGCTGGCAGCGACCGTTGCCGTTTTGGCTTGGGCTGCGACCGGGGCCGGCAGGACGGACAGCAGGCCGATCAGCACCCCTGCGGCCGCAAGGGCCCAAGCCGGGCACAGGGTTTGCGAACCCTGGGGCAGGGCGTGGTGGGTTTTTGACACCGTGGAGTTCATACCCCCGGTATTGCAAAAACAAGACCAGCCTGACGATGCGCCCCCACGTCGGCTCACTGCGTGTAGCTTCCTGCCCCCCGAGGGGGCCCTCGCGCCTTGGGGCGGCCCGGCGGCGCTCATGGGTCCCTGCGGGTCTGTCGGAAGCCCGGCAAGTCCCTACGAGTTTCCGACAGGCCTGCGTGCAGGGATGCGTTCTAAACGTTTCGCATGGTCCTAATAAGTAGACCAAAGGAATTGACTTTCCGCCTGGCACGAGGGTTGCGCTGAGGATGACGCACACATGTCATTGGGAGACCTTCGTTGAACACCGCCACCTACGCCGAATCGCCGGGTGTCCTCACCCCGCCGGCCAGCGCGCCCGCCCGGGTCGCGGTGCCACGCCGTGCCGTTTTCGTCGACCCCGCGAGCCTGCACCTGCTGGCCCTGGCCCAGCGCGTGGCGGCCGCCGATGTCACCACCTTGTTGGTTGGCCCCACTGGCGCCGGCAAAGAGGTCATGGCCCGCGTGCTGCATGAATCGTCGGCCCGTCGTAGCGGGCCTTTCGTCGCCATCAATTGCGCCGTGCTGCCCGAGCAGCTGATTGAGAGCCAACTGTTTGGTCACGAGAAGGGCGCCTTCACCGGCGCCTTGCGCGCGCACAAGGGCCTGTTCGAGCAGGCCGAAGGCGGCACGCTGTTCCTGGACGAAATCGGCGAGATGCCTTTTCACCTGCAGGCCAAGCTGCTGCGCGTGCTGCAAGAGCGCCAAGTCACCCGTCTGGGCTCCGAGACCCCTTTGGCTATTAACGTGCGCCTGGTTGCCGCCACCAACCGCGACCTGCGCCAGGCCATCGCCGCGCGCGAGTTTCGCGAAGACCTCTATTACCGGATCGCCACCTTCCGCCTGCGCCTGCTGCCCCTGGCCGAGCGCTCGGGCGACATCCTGCCCCTGGCCATGCAATTCGTCTCGCAGCACCGCTGCCCGGGCGCGCAGTGGCAGTTCACGCCTGAGGCCCAGTCGCTGTTGATGCAGTACGCCTGGCCTGGCAATGTGCGCGAGCTCGAGAACGTGATGCGCCGCGCCGTGGTGATCAGCCCTGACGGCGTGATCGGCCCGGCCCAGTTGATGTTTGACGACTGGCTCGACGACGGCCCGGCGATGACCGCGCCGTCCCAGCCCGTGCAGTCCCTGCCCGCGCCCGTTCACGCGCCTGTTCACGCTCCCGTTCACCCGGGCGTGATGGCCGCGATGCCGGCCTCGGCCGTTGACAGCGCTGTCGCCCCGGACCCGGCCCCTGCGTCGGCCGCGACCGCGCTGCCGGCCGACCTGCACAGCGCCGTGCGACACAACGAACACAAGATCATCCTGGCCACATTGGCCGCCACCTCTAGCCGCAACGAGGCGGCGCAGCGTCTGGGCATCAGCCCGCGCACCCTACGCTACAAGCTGGCGCAGCTGCGCGCCCAGGGCCTGGGCCTGCCGGCTGACCTGCAAGGGAGCGCAGCATGATCGAACGCGCCACCTCGGTCGCCAACATCCAGTCGATGCTGCAAACGATGCGCGCCATGCAGGCCCAGGCTGGCGCCGACATTCAGTCGCCGGCTGCGCCGCTGACACAGGGCCTGCAAGGCCTACAAGGCCCCCAGGGCACGCAAGGCACCGGCAAGGCCGCATTCACCGACCTGGTCAAGGGCGCGATCTCTCAGGTCAATGACGCCCAGGTCGCCAGCCGCCAATTACAGACCGCCTATGAGCGCGGTGAAAACGTCCCCCTGACCGATGTGGTCCTGGGCATGCAGAAATCTTCTCTCGCTTTTGAAGCCACCTTGCAGGTTCGCAACAAGGTGCTCAAGGCCTACGAAGAGATCCTGAACATGCCGGTCTAACCCTTATCTGAGACGAGACATACGCCATGGCCACTGCCACTGCCACCATGCCCCCGGGCGCTGCCGTCGCCGGCGCCCCTGCGGCGCCCGCTGCGTCGCAGGCCCTTGTTCCCGCCACGCCCGAGGGCGCAGCCGCCGCTGGCGCCACCGGCGGCGCGTTGGTCCCCGTCACCACCAGCAATGAGTTGCTGGCGGGCGTGCGCCGCGTCGTGCAACAGCCCGCTGTGCGCCGCGCGCTGCCGGCCTTTGTCGTCGTGATGGCCTTGATCGTGTTTGGCCTGATCTATGTCTGGATGCAGTCCACGCCGCACCGCCCGGTCATGCCGGGTTTGTCCGAGGCCGACCAGCAAGCCGCCTTCGATGCCCTGCGCACCGCTGAATTCAAACCCAAGATCGACTCGCAAACCGGGCAACTGACCGTCCCGACCGATCGCTTTCATGAGGCCCGCATCTTCCTGGCCTCGCAGGGCCTGCCCAAGACCGGCTCTGTCGGTCTGGAGGGCCTGAAGGACCAGTCGTCGATGACGACCAGCCAGTTCATGGAGCAGGTGCGGGTCAACGCCGCGATGGAGCAAGAGCTCGCCCGCAGCATCACCCAGATCGGTTCGATTCAAAGCGCGCGCGTGCACCTGGCTACGCCGCGCCAAAGCGTGTTCGTGCGCGAGCGCGTCCCACCCAAGGCCTCGGTGGTCATCACCCCGCATCCGGGGCGTGCCATCTCCGCCACCCAGGTGCAGGCTATCGTGCACCTGGTCTCTTCCAGCGTCCCCTACCTCACCCCGGATCACGTGGCGGTGGTGGACAACCTGGGCAAGCTCATGACCGAGTCGGCCGGTGACCTCAAGCTGGGTCTGACCGCCGCTCAAAGCGCGCACAAGCAGCAGCTGGAAGACCTGTATCGCAACCGCATCCAGCAAATCCTCTCGCCCGTGGTGGGCGACGCCAACGTGCGCACCCAGGTGAACCTGTCGCTGGACTTCACCCAGATCGAAAGCACCACCGAGGACTTTGACAACCGCGACAAGGGCCCGCGCACGCGCTCCGAAGTGCTGGCCGAAGACAAAGGGCAAAAGCGCGCCGCCGAAGGCGTGCCCGGGTCCCTGTCCAACACCGCTCCGCCCGCGCCGGCCACCACCGCCAGCGCCACGGCGGCCGACCCGAACAAGGGCCAGACGGAAGGTCTTTCCACCAGCAGCAGCCGCAGCACCCGCAACTTCGAACTCGATCGCACCGTGCGCCATGTGCGCAATGCCACCGGCGGCGTGCAGCGCGTGAGCGTGGCCGTGGTGGTCAATGAGCGCCCGGTCCCCGCGCCGGCGCCCGGCGCCTCGGCACCGGCTCCCAACGCGCCCAAGTCCGTCGCCTACACGCCCGAAGAACTCGAGCGCATGAGCCAACTGGTGCGCAGCGTGGTCGGCTTTGACGACAAGCGCGGCGACCTGGTCTCGGTGGTGCCCGCCCGCTTTGAGGTGGATGCCCCGATCCCGCCCATGCCCTGGTACCTGGAGCCCGATGTTCATCTGGCGTTCAAGAGCGGCCTGATTGCCCTCCTGTTCCTGGCCTTCTTGATGGTCGTGATCCGCCCCATCATGCGCGCCATGTACGCCGACAAGAAGGCCGGCGAGGAAGAAGCCGAAGCCCAGAAGGTGCTGGCCGATGGCGAGCTGTCCGAAGAAGACATGCGCATGATCCAGTTGGGCGAGGGCGAAACCCTGGAGGAGATCAAGGCCAAGCTCAAACCCAAGCGCTCGAGCATCTCCATCGACATGCTGGACACCGCCAACACCTACGACGACAAGGTTGCCCTGATTCGCATGCTGGTGGCCGAAGACTCGGGCCGCGTGGCCAACGTGCTCAAGGGCATGATCAAGGTCGCCTGACGACCGCCGGAGAACGACGATGGCCACCCAAAAAGACGAAGCGAAAGACGCCAAGCCCGCCGACCCCAAGGCCGGCGCCGACGGCATGCCCAATGCCGAAGACTTCCTCATGACCGAGGAACTGCGCGCCGAGCTCGATGCCCTGACCGGCACCCAGCGCGCCGCGGTGCTGATGCTGCTCCTGGGCGAGCAGCAAGCCGCCGAGATCATCCGCTTCCTGAACCCGAAAGAGGTGCAGGCCCTGGGCGCCGCGATGGTGTCGGTGGCCGACCTGTCGCAGGAGGCGGTCAACGTGGTGCTCGACGACTTTGTCGCCACCCTGAAGAAACAAACCAGTCTGGGCCTGGGCACCGGCGACTACGTCGAGAAAGTGCTCAAACGCGCTCTGGGCGACGACAAGGCCACTTCGGTGCTGTCTCGGATCATGCCGGGACAGGGCAGCAAGGGCCTGGAAATTCTCAAGTGGATGGATGCGCGCTCGATCGCCGACATGATCGCCGGCGAACACCCACAGGTGATTGCCATCATCTTGTCGGTACTGGAATACGACGTCGCTGCCGACGTGCTGTCCTATCTGCCAGGCGAACACCGCTCCGAGATCATTCAGCGCGTGGCCAGCCTGGAGACCGTGCAGCCCTCGGCGATGGAAGAACTTGAGGCCATCATGAAGAAGCAGTTCTCCACGAACTCCTCGGCCAAGTCCTCCAGCTTCGGCGGCATCAAGGCGGCAGCCAAGATCATGAACTTCGTGAAGGTGGACTTGGAGTCCACCATCATGGGTGGCCTCGAGCGCCTGGACGGCGACCTCAAGCTGAAGATTCAAGACAATATGTTCGTCTTCGAGAACCTCTCGGCGGTGGACAACCGCAGCATCCAGACCTTGATGCGCGCGGTCGAATCCGAGATGTTGATGGTGGCCTTGAAGGGCGCGCCCGATACCGTCAAGAACAAATTCCTGGACAACATGTCCGGCCGTGCCCGCCTCATGTTTGTCGACGAAATGGAAGCGCGCGGTCCGCTGCGCATGGCCGACGTCGAAGAGGCACAAAAGCAGGTCATTCGTATTGCCCGCAAGCTGTCCGATGCCGGCGAGATGATGCTGGCCGGCCGCGGAGACGACTTTGTCTGACCCAGCTCGCTCTGGCGCCGACGCGGCGCCGCGCTGGGTGCCCAGCCCCTTGCTGCAAGGGGCCCGGGAGACCCCGCGCTTTTTGCGCGCGCCCTGGGACGCCGACCACGCTCACGCCTTCGGTCCCTGGCGCGTCGGCGCCCGCACCGATCCGGCCTTGCCGATCGACGATCCGGATGCCGCTGCGGCCCACCCGCCGCTGGCCCTGACGGACGAAGCGGCGGCGCTGGCCGATATGGCGCCTGCTGCCCCCCTGCTGGTGGATGCAGCCGAGGGCGAACGTATCAGCGCCGAGCGCCTGCGCGAGGCCCAAGACGAGGCGCATGCGCGTGGCGTGGCCGAGGGCCTGGCCCAGGCCCGCGCCGAGATGCAAGCCGAGCGCACGCGCGAAAGCGAATTGCTGCGCCACCTGGCCATCGAGCTGCGCGCCCTCGGTGATGATCCCGATCGCTTCTTCGAGCCGCTGCGCCGCCTGGCCCTGCACATCGCCGAACAACTCGTGCGCACCGAGCTGCGCACCTCGGGTCACGCGATCGCGCAGATCGTGCGTCAGTGCCTGGAGGCCCTGGGTGCGCCCTCGGCCAAGATCGTCATCCTCTTGAATCCCGAAGACGCCGCCTTGCTCGAAGCGATGGCGCCGGCCTTCCTCGAGGGTCTGCGCCTGCAGCCCGACCCCGTTCTCACGCGCGGCAGCGTGCGCCTGCGCGTGGACGACACCGTGCTGGAAGACCTGATCGAAAACCGCCTGGAGGCGCTGGTGCAGCCGCTCATGATGCCGGCCAGCCGCGCCGGCGAATCGGTGCTCGTGCGCGAGCTGTCGACCCGCGGCGAACCCGTGTCGGCGCCCTTGCCCAGTCCCCTGGATGCGACCCGCCGCAGCCGGCCCGCCGAGGGCACCATCATCGACGCCGCTTTCATGCCGATCGATGAAACGCCCCCGAGCCCCTTGCCCTCTGGGCCCACCGACCCGGCACCTTCGGCATGATCGATTTTGATTCCCAAGTGGACATCCTCATGCCGCAGCTGCGCGTGCAGGAGCCGCGCAAGAGCGGCACCTTGGTGCGTCTGGTCGGTCTGCGCATGGAGGCGCGCGGCATCATGGCGCCGCTGGGTGCCTGCTGCGAAGTCACTGATCCTTCGGGCCACCGCGTGGAAGCCGAGGTCGTGGGCTTTAACGACCAGACCCTCTATCTCATGCCCTTCACCGAGCCCCAGGGCATCGGCCCGGGTGCCAGCGTGCGCGTGGTCTCGCACAGCGCCAGCGTGTGTCTGGGCAATGACCTGCTCGGACGCGTGATCGACGGGCGCGGCGTCCCCCTGGACGGCAAGCCCGCACCGCGTTGCGACACCCGACTGGCCTTGCAAGGCCGCCCGATCAACCCCATGGAGCGCGGCCCCATCACGCAGGTGCTGGATGTGGGCGTCAAGGCCATCAACGGCATGCTCACGCTCGGCTGCGGCCAACGTGTGGGCCTGGTGGCCGGTTCCGGCGTGGGCAAGAGCGTGCTGCTTGGCATGATGACCCGCTTCACCCAGGCCGACGTCGTCGTCATCGGCCTGATTGGCGAGCGCGGTCGCGAGGTGCAGGCCTTCATCGAAGAATCGCTGGGCCCCGAGGGCCTGGCCAAGTCGGTGGTGGTCGCTGCGCCGGCCAACGTCTCGCCGGTGCTACGCCTCAAAGCCACCCTGATGACGCACGTCATCGCCGAATACTTTCGCGATCAGGGCAAGAACGTCCTGATGCTGGTCGACAGCCTCACCCGCGTGGCGCATGCCCAGCGCGAGATTGGCTTGGCGGTGGGCGAGCCGCCGACGTCCAAGGGCTATCCGCCCTCGGTCTTTGCCTTGCTGCCCACGCTGATCGAGCGCGCCGGCGTGGGTCGCCACGGCCACGGCTCGATCACCGCCATCTACACCGTGCTGGCCGAAGGCGACGATGCGCACGATCCCATCGTCGATCTGGCCCGTGCTTCGCTCGATGGTCAGGTGATGCTTTCGCGCCAGCTGGCCGATGCCGCCCATTACCCCGCGATCGACCTCAATGGCTCGATCTCTCGCCTCATGCCCAGCCTGCTACCACCGGACGCTTTCAAGCGCTCGAATCGTTTACGGCGCCTGTGGTCGCTCTATCAGCAAAGCCGCGACCTGATTCAGGTGGGCGCTTATGTGGCGGGCAGTGATGCCGATCTGGACCAGGCAATCCGCCTGCGCCCCACGCTCGAGGCCTTCCTGCGCCAAGACATGCATGCCGGTGTGAGCTACGGCGAGTGCATGGACAAGGTACGCGAGATCGTCGGCGATTAAGACCTGAGGCTGCTTTCACCATGAACGACATTGCCATTCCCCGCGACGCCTGGAGCCTGCTGGTCTACAAGGCCCAGCACGAGTTGGAGGCGCGCCAGCAGCAGCTGGCCCAGGCCCGTGCGCGCCAGGTGCAGATCGAGGCCAGCGAAAAGCGCCTGGCCCATTTGCTACAGGAATACCGAGAACGTCAGCAGGCCAGCCTCTTTGGCGGCCAGTTGATGGCGGACAGCCTGAACGATCGCCAGTTCATTGCGCAATTGCAGCGCCTGCTCGATCAGGCGGTGCGGGCCACCGCTGCGGCGGTGCGTCAGACCGAGGCCGACAACGCCGCCCTGGTCCTGGCCCGCCGCGAGCTAGAGAAGGCCGAAAAGCTGCGGGCCCAGGCCCATGCGGCCGAACGTGCACGTCAAGAGCGCCAGGCGCAAAAGCGCCAGGACGAGTGGACGATGATGCAGTTCGGGCGGCAAGAGGCCTGAGCGGCCGCCGCAAGAACGTTAGGCGTTCGCCCGCACGGTGCGAGCCAGGATGGCGAGCGTGTCCGTCAGCGCGCTGGCATCCGCACGGCCCTGACCCGCGATGTCGAATGCGGCGCCGTGGCCCACACTGGCAAACAACAGCGGCACGCCCGCCACGATGGCGGTAGCGCCTTTGGGACTGAGCATCTTCACCGCGACATGACCCTGGTCATGCAGCATGGCGACATAGGCGTCGTGCTTGCGCTCGGACAGCGCCAGGTCGGCGCCCAGCGGACCGTCCACCGCCCAACCCTTCGCCCGCATCGCCTGGACAGCGGGCTTGGTGATGGCTTCATCTTCTGGCCCAAACAGGCCCCCTTCGCCGGCGTGCGGATTGATGCCCACGATGCACACGCGGGGCTGGGCCACACCCAGACGCGGCAAGGTGATGTGCAGGGCGGCCACCGCCTCCTCGATGAGGGCCGGCGTGATGCGTTGCACCGCGCTGATCACGCCCTCGTGTAGCGTCACATGCGCCACCCGCAGGTCTTGGGCT
>JBIKUT010000340.1:0-2967 GCA_044347465.1 Ramlibacter sp. | reverse complement strand
CCGGCGGGTGGTGGAATTCCTGGCGGCCCAGCCCTTCGTGGCGCGCGTTGGGCATCCGATGCTGGAATCACACCCCAGCCACGCGCTGGCGCAAAAGCTCCTGCCCCGGGGCGCGGGCTCGGTCTTTAGCTTCGACCTTCGTGGCACGCGCGCGCAGGGCCAGGCCTTCATCGAGGCGCTCAAGGTGTTCAGCCACCTGGCCAATGTGGGCGACTGCCGCTCACTGGTGATCCACCCGGCCAGCACCACGCACTTCCGGATGGACGACGCGGCGCTGGCGGGCGCTGGCATCACACAGGGCACCATCCGCCTGTCCATTGGCCTGGAGGATCCCGACGACCTGATCGACGACCTCAAGCGCGCGCTCAAGGCCGCCGAGAAACACGTGTGAGGGGCACGCCATGGAACTGACTGCCAACGGCCACCGCACCTATTGCTACACCGGCGGCAAGCCCTTCGACCCCGCGCAGCCCACCGTGGTGATGCTGCATGGGGTGCTCAATGCCCACTGCGTGTGGATCCTGCAAAGCCGCTGGTTCGCCCACCATGGCTGGAACGTGCTGGCGCCGGACCTGCCGGGGCACGGCAACAGCGCGGGGGAGCCGCCACGCAGTGTCGAAGAAGCGGCCGATTTCGTACTGGCCCTGCTGGACGCGGCAGGCGTGAAGCAAGCGGCCCTGGTGGGTCATAGCTTTGGCTCGCTCACCGCCATGGAGGTCGCTGCGCGCGCGAGCGATCGCGTCACCCACCTGGCGATGGTGGGCACGGCCTACCCCATGCGGGTCTCACCCGCCTTGCTGGAAGAATCACTGAACGCGCCGCAGCGCGCCATTGAACGTGTGAACGTCTACTCGCATGCGCTGATGGCGCCGCCGCCGTCCGCCCTGGGCCCAGGCACCTGGGTGCCTGGCATCACCCGCGCCCTGATGCGCCGCATCCTGGCGAGCAACCCGCGGGTCAATCTCTTTCACACCGGCTTCAAGGCCTGCGACGACTACCGCCGCGGCGAAGAGGCGATGGACGCGGTGCGCTGCCCCGTGCTGTTCGTGCTGGGGCGTCAAGACGCAATGACGCCGGCCAAAAACGCCCAGCCCCTGCAAGCGCGCGCCCGCGATGCGCGTACCGTGACACTCGAGGCGGGGCACAGCCTCATGACCGAGGCGCCCGAGGGCGTGTTGTCCGCGCTGCGCGAATTTCTGGGGGTGCCTACAGGGCGTCCTTGAGGGCCATCCCCGACAGCCGCCCGCTTTGCCACAAGCGGGCGGAAGCGTCGGTGGCCGGCAGCAGCAGCTCTTGGATCAAAGGGTCCAGGACTGTGGATTGCGGATCCACCAACAGCACATAGCGCACAGGGTCGCCCTCCGACGTGGGCTCCAGGCGACCCACCCAATCGAGGGTGACGAGCGTCTGCAAGATCGGCTCGAGCTGCAGATCGGTCACCTGCACGCGCTGCGCCAGATCGGCCAGAGCCAAGCCATGGCGTGGGGTGGTCCGCGCCTGGTCCAGGGCCCGCAGGGCATCCAGCGCCAACTGAAAGGGCCAGCCCGCGCCCTCACGCCGACGCAGGCCCGCGGTCAGGGCGGGCAGGTCGGCCGCCAGCGTCGCCCCCAGCAGAATCACCAGCCACCCCATGTACAACCACACCAGCAAGATCGGCACCGTGGCAAAAGCGCCGTATACCGCCGAATAGGCCGGTACCGCGCGGATATAGGCCGCCAGCAGGGCGCGCGCGATCTCGATGCCCAAGGCCGCGAAGATGGCGCCGGTCCACGCGTGCGAGCGCCGCACCGGGGTATTGGGCACGTAGCGATACAAGGCTGCCAGGCCCGCCACCAACAGCAAAAACTCGCCCGCATCCAGGACCAAACGAAGTGTGCCAGGCACGTTGGACACCAGCCCCTTGGAAGCCGAGATCAGGTAAGAGCTCACGCTCAAGGACGCCGCCAGCAACAGGGGCCCCAGCGTGATGACCGCCCAATACACCAGCACCCGCTGGGTAAGCGGACGCGGGCGACGCACACGCCAGATGCCATTGAGGGTGCGGTCGATGGTCAGCACCAGCGAGAAGGCAGTGAGAAACAGGAAGATCAGACCCACCGTGCCCAGGCGGCTGGCCTTGCCGGCGAACTGGGTGAGGTAACCGATCACCTGGCGCGAAATCGCATCGGGCACCAGGCTTTGCACCAGCCAGGCCTGCACCGCGCCCTGCAACTTGCCAAACACCGGAAAGGCGGTGAACAGGGCCAGGACCACCGTGAAAAAGGGCACCAGGGCGATGGTGGTGGTGAAGGTCAGGCTGCCGGCCGACAGGCCCAGCCGGTCCTCGCGCAGGCGCTGGCCCAGGGTGCGGGCGGCCGATCGCCAGGGGAAATCGGCAATCGGGGCATAAAAGGGCCGGTCATTCATCGGCCGCTATGATGCCATCGCCCATGTCTACACCCACGCCCCCACAGGATGGCGCGCCCCTGCCCGCCCCTGGCTCCGACGCCCCGCCCGCCCCCGACCCCCACGACACGGTGCAGCCCGCCTCCCCCGAGTTGCTGATGATTCGCCGCCTGGCGGTGGGCAGCCTGCTCGGGCTGATCGTGCTGGGGCTGGTCTGGGAGCTGTGGCTGGCGCCCCTGCGCCCAGGCGGCACCTGGGTGGCCCTGAAGGTGCTGCCCCTGTGCCTGCCGCTGGCGGGCTTGCTGCGCCATCGCATGTACACGTATCGCTGGGTCAGCCTGCTGGTCTGGATTTATTTCACCGAGGGGGTGGTGCGCGCCTGGAGCGACCGTCCGCCCTCGTCGTATTTCGCGATGGCCGAGATCGCGCTGTGTCTCGTGCTGTTTGCCGCCTGCGCCCAGCATGTGCGGCTGCGGTTTCGTGCGAAAGACACGGCATGACCGCCTTGATTCAAGACCTGGCCCGGATCGTCGGCGACGCCCATGTCCTGCATGAGGGCGACCTCAGCGCCTGGGAACTCGA
>JBIKUT010000339.1:0-2973 GCA_044347465.1 Ramlibacter sp. | reverse complement strand
CGCGGCACGGGCGTCGGCCAATTGCTGCGTCATCTGCGCAAAGGAGCGGGTCAGGCCACCGAGTTCGTCATTGCCTTGCAGCACCGGCTTGGGGCTGAGATCGCCCGCCGCCACATCGCGCACGCCCGCGGCCAGCAGCAGCAGCGGGCGCGCCAGCGAGTTGCCCAGAATCACTGCCAACAAAATCGCGCCAAAGACCGAGAGGAACAGACTCAGGGTCAGCGTGCCGATGTACATGCGCCGCAAGCCCTCGCGTCCTAATGCGCGCTCCTGGTATTCGCGGTTGGCCTCTTGCACCGCGATCGCGTTGGCCACCAGTGTGGGCGGCAGGGCCTGCGTCACCTGCAGCACGCGTGTCTCGGACAACAGACCCACGCTGGTGGGCGTGACCACGGCCAGCGCCTTGATTCGCGAGCGGTTCAGGGCGGCGGGGCCGCCCTCGTCCAGGCCTTCGACCACCGACAGCACGCGCTGCGTACGCAGGGCGCGCAGCTGTGAGGCCGTGGGGCGCTCGGGCGAGAGCTGAAAGCGTGACTGGCCGGCGCTGGCGATGACCTGGCCGTTTTGCCCCCAGAGAATCACGTCGGTGGCCGCCATCTGCTCGCGCAGACGCTCGATCACAAAGGGCGCGCTGGCGTCGGGCACTTCCATCAACTGAGTGGCGGCGTTGCGCGTTTTGCCCGAGAGGTCCTCGGCCAGCGTGTCCAGAGTCGAGCGGCCCAGGCTCAGGCCCGCATCCAGCGCGCCCTCGACCTTCACATCGAACCAGGTCTCGATAGAGCGCGAGACGAATTGATAAGAGACGACGTAAATCAGCAAACCCGGCGCAAACCCCACCAGCGCAAAGATCAAGGCCAGGCGTAGCAGCAAGCGGCTCCCGAACTTGCCCTGACGCAGCCGCGCCAGGAGACGCCAGCCCACCCAGGCGATCACCGCCAGCAACAGGCTGGCGACCACCATGTTCACGATGAACAGGCGCTCGTAATTGCGTTCGTAGAGTTCGCGGTTGTTGGTGGCCTGCGCCAGCAGAAACAGCAGCACGATGCCAATGCCCACCATCACGGTGGCACCGACGGCCACGGCCCACCGGTAGGTGCGGGTATTGCGCACACGCGGGGGCGTAGGCACCGACGGCGGCAGGTTGGGCGTCACTTGGCCGCCTCGGCAGCGCCCAGGCGCAGACTGCGCGTGGCGACGATGGTCCAGTCGTCTTGCCCCACCAGACCAATCTGAAAGGGGCGCGGCAGCTGCGAGACATCGAGGCGAAAGCGCAGGGTCACGCTTTGGCGCGCATCGGACTCGACGTCTTGGGGTTCGGCAATCTTCCAGTTCGACAAGCGCTGCACGGCGGCCAGGGCCTCATCGCGGGTATCAAAGGTCTGGCCCAACGCCACACCGGCGTTGCCGATCGGGCCGTTGGACACCAGCAGGCGCCAGCGCCGCGTGAGCGGTTGGTAGGACAGACGCAGATGGCGGCTCGCGCGGGCGACGTCCTTGTCATACCAGTACCAGCGTTCGCGCACCAGGGCGGCCTCGGCGACGAAGAACAGGGGAATGCCCTTTTGCAAGGCCTCGTCGACGCTGGTGGGCAGGTCAAACTGCATCTGGGCCGAGACCACCAGGCCTTCGGGGGTGCGCTCCACGCGCATGACCGAGATCTCGGCGGCGCCCGCCGGCAGGGCCAGCGTCAGGGCCACCACCAGCCCCCACACGAACGACAGCCACGGCCACGCACCGACCCGGCCGCGGGGGAGCGCGCTAAACCGGGCGCTTGTCCAGCACCGCGTAGAAAAAACCGTCGTGGTCACGCCCTCGATTGTCCGGGACGGCCGCGGCCGCGGCTGCGCTTTGGGGGATCAAATGGCCTGGAGCCGGCCCCAAAACCGCGTCGGTGTTGTGTGCAAGAAACGAACCGACCTGAGCCTGGCCCTCGGCCCGGAAGATCGAGCAGGTGCAGTACAGCAAGCGGCCCCCGGGCCGCACCAGCGGCCACAAGGCGGCCAGCAGGGCCGCCTGGGTGGCGGCCAGCGTCGCGATGTCGGTTTCGCGCCGCAGCCAGCGCACGTCGGGGTGACGTCGCACGATGCCCGAGGCGGTGCAGGGCGCGTCCAGCAAAACCGCGTCAAAAAGCGCGCCGTCCCACCAGGCGGCAGGCCGGGCCGCATCCGCCGCCAGCACCCGCGCCGACAGGCCCAGTCGCTGCAGGGTGTCGGTGATGCGGGCGCAGCGATCGGGGTCGATGTCCAGTGCGGTGACGTCGGCATCGGCCAGTTCCAGCAGGTGGGCAGTCTTGCCGCCAGGAGCGGCGCACGCGTCCAGGATCTTCAGGCGCTGGCCCGCGGCGGGCGCGAGGCCTTGCAGCAACAAAGGGGCTGCGAGTTGGGCGGCCGCGTCCTGCACCGAGAGTGCGCCATCGTCAAAGCCAGGGATCTGGTGCACGGGCAGAGGCCGCGCGAGCACCAGACCGTGCTCGCCCGAGCGGTGGGCCTCAATGCCGGCGTCGGCCAGCGTCTGCTGCAGGGCCTGCGCGCTCGCGCGGCGCGCATTCACGCGCAGGGTCATGGGCGGCTGCTCGTTGCTCGCACGCAGGATGTCCTGCCAGTGCTCGGGATGGTCCTGGCGCACGCGGGCGATCCACCAGGACGGATGGTTCCAGCGGGCCACCGGGCTACCGTCGGTCTGGGCCACCAGGGCCTCGCGCTCACGCAGGAAGCGGCGCAGGCAGGCGTTGATGAAGCTGGCCTGACCCGCGGTGGCGCGTTGTTGCTTGGCGGCCTCGACGGCCTGGTTCACCAGCGTGAAAGGTTCGTAGGGCGCCTGCGCCGGATCCCAGCATAGGGCCAGGGCGGTGCGCAGCAAGGCATCGGCCGGCGGCGGCGGTGCGCGGCGCGCCAGCAGGGTGCGCAGGGCTTGGGCCCGCCCCATCTGACGCAAGGCCGCAAACGCCAGCGACTGGGTACCGGCGCGCAAGGG
>JBIKUT010000032.1:0-11373 GCA_044347465.1 Ramlibacter sp. | reverse complement strand
TCTCCACGATGTAGGTCGGGGCCCCAAAGACCTGGGCCTCGATCGCTTGACGTGTGGTGTCCTGGTACTGACGCTCGACGTCGGCTTGGCGGGCCGCATGGACCAGCGCGGCGCCATCGAGTTGGCATTCGTTGGCCAGTTGCGCCAGCGTGTCCCAATCGGCGATGTTTCTCTCTTGCGACCAGATGGCGCGCAGCACCGCGTGCGACAGCGGAAGCGCGTCGAGCCCTGCGTTGCTGGCTGCGATCAGGAGTCGACTGGAGGGGCCGCGGTCCACTGGATAGTGCCGCGGCTCCAAGGTGACAGGGATGCCCAGGTGTTGGGACCAGCGCGCCAATTCCAGTTGTCGATACGTCTGGCGGGCTGCGGATCGCTGCGAGAAGGGCGTGCCGCCCGTGGCTGCGAAGACCGCGCCCAGATCCACCGGCAGCACCGTCACCTTTGCACCGGTGGCTTTGACCAGTTCGATGAACCGAGCGCTCCCCAGCCAGGCCCAGGGGCTGGCCGTGCTGAGCCAATACTGGATCTGAGGTGCCACGCGGGTCACCTTCAGGCCTCGGTGATTTCGCTGGCGCGCAGGGGCATGCCGATCGCGCGCAGCGCCGCCTGCACTTTGGCCACCGGCACCTGGCGCACGGTCACGCCGTCTTCGACCGCAATGGCGGCGGCGACGCCCGCCGCTTGGCCGGTCGCCATGCAGGCGGGCATATTGCGCGAGCGCGCGTGGGCCTCGTGGTCGGCAGAAATGCAGCGTCCCGCCACCAAGATCTGTTCGACGCCTTGCGGTAGCAGGCAGCGGTAAGGGATCTCGTAGGGCGGCATGCTCTGAAAATCAACGTCGCCGCCTTTGGGATCGTGGATGTCCAGGGCGGAGGAATCGGCGGCGATGCTGTCCTCGAACCGCGTCTCGCCACGCGAGTCGGGCCCGGTCAGCGTGTACTCGCCCAGGATGTGGCGGGTCTCGCGCACCCCCAAGATAGGGGATACCTGGCCCAGACGCGCCTGCTCGAAGCCAGGCACGCGTTCCTTGAGGAAGCGGCACACGCCTTCGATCTGCCGGTAGCACTCGAGGATGGCGTCCGTGAATTGCTTCGGCGAGAACACGTCGACGCCCAGCACGCGCGTGGCGTTCACATACATCTGCCCGTCGGTGGTCTTCAGGGTGATGTTGTCTCGTTGCAGCTTGACGCCCGTTTCCTCCTGGAAGCGGCGCAGCATGCCGTTGAAGCCGGTGAGCCACAGGCCGTAGGCCAGCCCGGCCTCGTCGTGGGGGATGGCGCGTGCGGGCACGTCGTCGCAGGTGCGGGCCCAGTCGGCCAGGCGCACCAGGTCGACGTTCTTCATGACGAAGTACATCGAGACCGGTTGCATCGTGGCCTGGGCGTCGCCCGATCCCATCACGAAGGGTGCATGGGCCTTGGCTGCCATGTCGGCATCGGCCGAACAGTCGATCAGCACCTGGGTTCCGACGAACTGGCGACCGGCTTTGCTTTCAATCACGACGCCGGTGATGCGGCCGTTTTCCAGATAAGGCGATGACACGAAGGTCTCGAACAGGATTTGCACGCCCGCTTCCACGCACAGGCGCGTGAGCAGCATCTTCATGATCTCGGGGTCGGCGGGCGAAGCGATCTTGACGCCGCCGGTCTTGGTCGTGGCCATGTAGTCGGCCCCCGCGCCGCCCGCGGAGCGAGCCAGGTTCCAGATCTCCAGCGGAATACCCCCGAGCAAGGACCCAGACGGCTTGGTGTTCAGACCCAAAGTGAGCACGCCGCCCAGCGAGCCAAAGCGTTCAATGAGGACGACCTTGCAGCCCCGTCGTGCCGCCGCGATGGCAGCGATGGGACCGGTCGTGCCGCCGCCGACGACGACGACATCCGCTTGCATCAAGACGGGGATGTCGCGTGCAGCTTCCTGGATATGGGGTGTGTTCACCAGAGATTCCTGTTGATGGAGAGCGGTTTATTCGGGCTTGGTGCCCGAGTCCTTGATCGCCTTGGCCCATTTGGCGATTTCGTTGCGGTTCCAGGCGGCAAATTCCTCACGGCTGTTGCCCACGACCACTGCACCCGAAGCGCCCAGTCGTTCCTTGATCTCCGGCATGCGCAGCACGGCCACCAGATCGGTGTGGATCTTCTCCACGATGGCCTGCGGCGTACCCACCGGCACCAGCGCGCCAATCCAGGACACAGCCTCGAACCCGGGCAGGCCCTGCTCGGCGACCGTCGGCACATCGGGCAGCGAGGCGGCGCGCTGGGCGCTGGTGACGGCCAGGGGGCGCAGCTTGCCGGACTTCACATGGGGGGTGACCGCCACGATGTTGTCGAACATCAGAGCTACCTGCCCACCGAACATGTCGTTGTAGGCGGCGGGTGTTCCCTTGTAGGCGATGTGTTCGAGCTGGGTGCCGGTGGAGTTTTTGAACATCTCGCCAGCCAGGTGATTGGAGGTACCGATGCCGCCCGAGCCGAAATTGAGCTTGCCCGGATTGGCCTTGGCGAAGTCGATCAGGCCCTTGAGGTCCTTGAAGGGCACCCCGGGGTTAGCCACCAGCACCAGCGGCGTGGTGGCCACCAGCGTGATGGGGGTGAAGTCTTTGAGGTAGTCGTAATTGAGCTTGGTATAGAGCGTGGTGCTGATGGCGTTGGCCACCGTGCCGAAAAAGATGGTGTAGCCGTCGGCGGGTGCCCGCGCAGCGAGCTCGGAGCCCAGGTTGCCGCCCGCGCCCGGACGGTTCTCGATCGTGACCGGCTGGCCCCATCGGTCGGACAGTTTTTGGCCGACCGCACGCGCGATCACGTCGGTGGCACTGGCTGCCGGAAACCCGAACAGGATCTTGACCGGTTTGTTCGGCCACTGCCCTTGGGCGGCGGCTTGACTGGATACGAGCAGGGTGGCGGCCAAAGCGGCGATCAGTTGCTTGAGGGTCATGCGACAGTCTCCTTTTAATCGCTTCGATGCTACAGTGCTATAGAGCACTTGTCAATCGATCCAGCGGTACGATCCCCTCCTATGGTCAGTCCTGAAGAATCTGCGGCGCCCGCTGCTGAATCGCTGCTCAAGTACACCCGCCCGAGCGTGGTGGGCGTGTCCAAGTACGCGCAGTTGCGCGAGACCTTGGCGGACGCGATCCGCGGGGGCGACTGGAAGCCGGGCAGCCAGCTGCCCCCGGAGCGCGAGTTGGTGCGCCTCACCGGGTTCAGTTTGGGCACCGTGCAGCGCGCGCTGCGCGAGTTGGCCGATGACGGCATCCTGGTGCGCACGCAGGGCAGTGGCACCTACGTGGCGCAGGGGCGGGGGTCGATTGACGCGCCGCTGTATCTGCGGTTTCTGGGTCGCGAGGGCGAGCCGACCTTTTTGCCCTTGTTTCCCAAGGTGCTGGCGCGCAGCCGGATCGACGAGCGCGGGCCGTGGTCGCAGTGGCTGCGGCAGACGGGCGCTGACATCGTGCGCATCGACCGTCGTATTCGGGTCGGCAGCGATTTCAGCCTGTTCAACCGCTTCTATATCAATGCGTCGACGTTCCCCGGAATTGCCAACGCCCCCCTGGCCACGCTCGACGGCGCCAACCTCAAACAGATGTTGGCAGGCGAGTTGAATATGCCGGTGACGGCCGTGCGCCAGCGCGTGTCCTTCGTGACGTTCGACGCACAGGCTGCGGCGGGCGCGGGCGTCAAGGTCGGCACGCGGGGGATGCTGCTCGAAAGTGCCGCCTCGGCCGGGCGCGAGCCGCTTTGTTTTCTGGAGTCCTTCATTCCGCCCAACGAGCGGCGGCTGGATATCTCGCCCGATTGAGGGCTTGCGCCTCAGGCCCCCGTCTTCGCCGACACCTGCATGAACGCCTCGTTCATCCCCTGCCACGCCGCATAAAAGCCATCGTCGGTGCGGGTGGCTTCAGGTGCCTGCCCCTGCAACATCACCTCCAACCCGGCGACCGCGCTGTCGATCAAGGGCAGCGGGCACCGCGCGCGCAGCGCCTGCGCATACCCCGCCAAACCGGCCCCGCCCAGGATGATCGCGCGCACCCCGGGCTTTGCCGCCTGCTCGCAGGCCTGCGCCAGACAGCGCAAGGCCATTTCCGGATCGGCCTGCAGCGCCGCGCCGCTGGGCGCGACGGTCTCCACATGCCGTAGCGACTCCCCATAGCCCAGGCTTTGCGCCAGTCGTATCAGCATGGGCTTCCAGCGCTCGCCGCCGGTGACGATGGCAAACGGTCCGTGTGCGGCGGCCTGGATGAATGAGGCCTCGGCCAGCCCAGTGACCCGGCATCCACTGACTTCCCGCAAAGCAAACAGCCCTGGGTCGCCAAAGCACCCGATCAGCACACCGTCCAGCGGCTGCGGATCTGCCGTACGTTGCGCAGCCCAGGCATCGAGGCAGGCGTGCGCGGCTACGGCATGGCTAGCCTCACAAGCGATGTAGGTGGCGCCAAAGCGTGCGGTCGTGACCGCGAGGGACACCCCCTGCGGCAGCCGAGGCTGCAGCGTGTCCTGCAGGCGCTGGGTCGTGAGCGCATTGGTATTGGGGTTGATCAGCAAAAACCGGCGAGAGAGGGGCGAGGGCATGGCGTGGAGGCTCCTGGAAAGCGCGATACGCACCTTTTTGGTGCGGCTCGCGCCAGTATGGCGTGAAACGCCAGATCCGTGCCACATCCTTTCGCCCCGCACTGGCGCACTGCATGCGCTGTCGCTGCCCCGTTTCGGGCGCCTGACCCCTGCCCACGGCTGTGCGCAGGGGTCTTCAAGGCTGGCATGGCTCATGCGTTGTCAGTCCAGATGCCACCCGCTGCACGCAAAGGCGCGGATGGCCACTTGTTTCATAACAACCAAGGAGCCCTGATGAAACGTCGCGAACTACTGACCGCCGGTGCCGCCGCCCTGGCGGCCCCCTGGGTCCAAGCCCAATCGGCCGCCTGGCCCACCCGCGGCCCGATCCGCTTGATCTGCCAATACCCGCCCGGCGGCCTGGTGGACACGATCGCGCGTTTGATGGCGCCCCATCTGTCGCAGGCCCTGTCGCAGACGGTGGTGGTCGAGAACCGCGCCGGCGCCGGCGGCCTGGTGGGCACCGAGTACGCCGCCCGCCAGCCGGCCGATGGCTATTCGCTGCTGGTCAGCCATGCGTCCGTGCACATCTACGCAACGGCCACCCGCCGCACCATGCCCTTTGATCCGGTGGGCGATTTCACGCACATGGGCATGCTGGTGGAAGCGCCCATGCTGCTGCTGGTGCGCGCGCAGTCGCCCTACCAGACGCTGGCCCAGTACGTGAACGCCGCCAAGACCAAGCCGGTGCGTTATGGCTCCTCGGGCATCGGCTCGGCCAACCACCTGTTTGGCGAGCTGCTCAAGATCGACGGCCAGGCTCCCCAGCACGACCATGTGCCCTACCAAGGCAGTGCCCCCGCCATGCAGGACCTGCTGGGCGGTCAGATCGACAGCGTGTTCGATCCGGTCACCACCAACGTCAATCAGCTCAAGGGCGGCACCCTGCGCGCGTTGGCGGTCTCGACTCCGGCCCGCCTGCCGGCCCTGCCCAACATTCCGACGTTCGCCGAGCTGGGCTTTCCCTCGCTGACGGGTTCGCAGTGGCTGGGCCTGTCGGCGCCCAAGGGCCTGCCCGCGCCGATCGCGCAACGTCTGACCGCGCTCATTCCCGAGATCCTGGCCAAGCCGGACATCGCGTCTCGACTCGAAGACATCCAGACCCTGGCGCGCAAGACGCCGGTGGTCGGGGATGAGTTTGTCAAGCTGATCCAATCGCAGATCAGCAGCTGGACGGCAGTGGCCAAGCGCGCCAAGGTGGAAGTGATCACCTGATCCAAGCGGGTATCGCAGCCCTGTCCCCGGGGCGGCGGCTCATCCGGGTATCCTGCCCGGCGGGCCGTCGCCCTTTCTCGTTTGCGTGCTTGCAGGCTACCGCGGCCTGCCCGCTCAGGAATCCTGCACATGACCGAAGTTGACTTCACCGACATCACGGCCTACCAGCGCTACAAGCTGATGGCCAGCCTGATCGTGCCCCGGCCGATTGCGCTGGTGACCACCTTGGGCGCCAATGGCGTGGTCAACGCAGCGCCGTTCTCCATGTTCAACATGGTCGGCGAAGACCCGCCCATTCTGATGCTCAGCATCAACCGCCTGTCGGACGGACGGCTCAAGGACACTGCAGCCAACATCTTGCACAGTGGCGAGTTCGTGGTGCACATGTCGGACGAGCCGGTGGCGGCCCAGATGCATGCCTGCGGCGAGTCCTTTCCCTCGGATGTGAGCGAGTTGGCGGCCGTAGGCTTGACCGCGGTGCCCTCGCGCACCGTGAAGCCACCACGCATCCAGGAGGCGCCGATCGCCTTCGAATGTGTGCTGCACGAAAAGCTCGAGACCGAGAGCCGCTATGTCTTCATTGGCCGCGTCCAGTGGCTGGCCGCGCGCGACGGCCTGGTGGACACGCAGGCCTGGCGGGTGAACCTGCGCGAGTACCGACCGATCGCGCGCTTTGGCGCAAGCTTTTACACGCGCACCGAGGATCGCTTCTCGATCGCCGACCGCGCGGGTGAAGCGGCGCCGGTGTCGACGCCGATCGATCAGATCTAGCGACGTGCGTGTGCGCGCCTCGCGGCGCGCCTCAGCCCGCGCGTTGCCCGCCTTGCGCCTCGCAGTTCAGACCCACCTGCGGGTCGGGCTCGAAGGTGGCGCCCGGTGGCAGCTCGAAATCGTGACCGGGCAGGTTGGCTGCTTCGTGCGCATCGGACTCACGCGTACGCAGCCCACCGCGCAAAAAGCGATTGCGTTGCGGCTCGTGCCGAGGCAGGAAGCGTGCGAGTTCGGTCAGCGCCATCTCGTACACGCCTCGCTTGAATTCGACCACCATGTCCAGCGGCACCCAGTAGTCGTTCCAGCGCCAGGCATCGAACTCGGGATGGTCGGTGGCGCGCAGGTTCAGGTTCCAGTCCTGGCATGCGAGCTGCAGCAGGAACCAAATCTGCTTTTGTCCCTTGTAGTGGCCGCGCGCATCCCGACGGATATAGCGGTCAGGCACCTCATAGCGCAACCAGTCACGGGTGCGGGCAACGATGCGCACATGCTCGGGCTGCAGGCCCACCTCTTCGTGCAACTCCCGGTACATCGCTTGTTCGGGACTTTCGCCGCGATCGATGCCCCCCTGCGGAAACTGCCAGCTGTGGGTGCGTATGCGCTTGCCCCAAAACACCTGGTTTTTCTGATTGAGCAGGATGATGCCGACGTTGGGCCTGAAGCCGTCACGGTCAAGCATAATCAAACCCCAATTCTTGAACTGAGTTCATTATGCACGGCGTAGCCCGCGCATCAAGAGACTCATCCGTTCCTTCCCTCGCTCCCTCCTCGCAGTTGCACTGATGAAAGCCTCGCAGTTTCTGATTTCCACGCTCAAAGAAGCGCCCGCCGACGCCGAAGTGGCCAGCCACCGGCTCATGACCCGCGCCGGCATGATCAAGAAATTAGGCGCCGGTATTTACACCTATATGCCTATGGGTTTGCGCGTGATTCGCAAGGTCGAAGCCATCGTGCGCGAGGAGATGGACCGCGCCGGCGCCGTCGAATGCACCATGCCGGTCGTCCAGCCCGCGGAGTTGTGGCAAGAGACGGGGCGCTTTGCCAAGATGGGTCCCGAGCTGCTTCGCATCAAGGACCGCCACGACCGCGATTTCGTGATTCAGCCCACGAGCGAAGAAGTGGTGACTGACATCGCCCGCCAAGAGCTTCGCAGCTACAAGCAGCTGCCCAAGAACCTTTACCAAATCCAGACCAAGTTCCGCGACGAGCGTCGCCCGCGCTTTGGCCTGATGCGGGGGCGCGAGTTCATCATGAAGGACGCCTACAGCTTTGACCGCGACGTCGTGTCTGCCAAGGCCAGCTACCAGGTGATGGCCCAGGCCTATCGCCGCATCTTCGACCGCTTCGGCCTGCGTTATCGCGCCGTGGCGGCCGACAGCGGCGCCATCGGGGGCGACCTTTCCGAGGAATTTCAGGTGATCGCCGCCACCGGCGAGGACGCCATCGTTTACTGCCCCCAGAGCGACTACGCCGCCAACCTGGAAAAAGCCGAGGCCTTGGCCCCAGCCGGCCCGCGCCCCGCGGCATCCCAGGCTCTGACCCAAACCCCCACGCCCGGCAAAAGCACCTGCGCCGACGTGGCGCAGCTTTTGGGCGTGCCTTTGCAAACCACTGTGAAGTCTCTGGTGCTGGCCACCGACACCCTGGACGACGCCGGCAACGTGGTCAAAAGCCAGGTCTGGTTGCTGCTGGTGCGCGGTGACCATGACATGAACGAGGTCAAGGTCGGCAAGTTGCCGGGGCTGGATGTGGGCTTTCGCTTTGCCACCGTGCCTGAGATCCTCGAGCACTTCGGCACCAAGCCCGGTTACCTGGGGCCCCTGAGCCTGAAAAAGCCGGTCAAGGTGGTCGCCGATCGCGAGGTCGCGGTGATGGCCGACTGGATCTGCGGCGCCAACGTCGAAGACTTCCACATGACCGGCGTCAACTGGGGCCGCGACCTGCCCGAGCCCGATCTCGTGGCCGATATCCGCAACGTGGTCGAGGGCGACCTCTCCCCCGACGGCCAAGGCCCTCTGGCCATCGAGCGCGGCATCGAGGTGGGCCATGTGTTCTACCTGGGCGTCAAGTACTCCAAGGCTATGAACGCCACCTTCCTCGACGAAAACGGCAAGCCCCAGTTCATGGAAATGGGCTGCTACGGCATCGGCATCACCCGCCTGCCGGCCGCCGCCATCGAACAAAACCACGACGAGCGCGGCATCATCTGGCCCGACGCGATCGCGCCGTTCACCGTGGTGGTCTGCCCCATTGGCATGGACCGCAGCGAGGCGGTCAAGGCCGCCGCCACCCAGTTGCACGACGATCTGGCGGCCCTGGGCGTGGACGTCTTGCTCGATGACCGCGGCGAGCGCCCGGGCGCGATGTTCGCCGACTGGGAGTTGATCGGCGTGCCGCACCGCGTGGTCATCTCCGACCGCGGCCTCAAGGAAGGCCAGGTCGAATACCAGCACCGGCGCGACACCGCGGCCACCCAGGTGAGCGCCGCCGGCATCCTCGATCACTTGCGCAGTCGCATTCAGTCGTGACCTCACGCAGACGGTGGCTCCGTTGGGCCATCGTCGGCCTGGCCGGTCATGGTCTGTCGATTCCCGCGCGGGCCGGCGCGCAACTCGAAGAGCTGCTGGTGGACTCCGTGCGCACCGCCCTGAGTTCGGCCATCGCCAACGCCGCGCCACCGATTCCGGAGTTCGCCTCTGACGCGGCACGTCGCACTTACCAGCAGTGGCTACGCGCCATGGACAGCCGACTGCAGCGGTACAAGCCCCGGGCCGATGTGCGCGAGGAGTTCCTGCAGACGCTTTGGTACGAATCGCGGCGCGCCGGCCTGGAGACGTCCCTCACCTTGGGGCTGATCGAGGTGGAGAGCGCGTTTCGCAAGTTCGCCGTGAGCGCGGTGGGCGCGCGCGGCTACATGCAGGTGATGCCGTTTTGGAGCCGGGTGATTGGGGACGGCGACGCCAGCCGCCTCTTTCACATGCAGACCAATCTGCGCTTTGGCTGCGTGATCCTGCGCCACTACTTGGATCGGGAGCGCGGAGACCTGTTCATGGCCTTGGGCCGCTACAACGGCAGCCGCGGCAAATCACCCTACCCGCAGGCGGTGCTGGCCGCCGCCCAGCGCTGGACGCAGACGCCTTAGTTGCCCAGGACTTGTTTGAGTTCGCCGCTCTCGTACATCTCCATCATGATGTCCGAGCCGCCGATGAACTCGCCCTTCACATACAGCTGCGGGATGGTGGGCCAGTTGCTGTATTCCTTGATGCCTTCGCGGATCGCCGGGTCTTCGAGCACGTTGACGGTGGCCACCGTCTTGGCATCGACGCCGCAGGCCTTGAGCAGCTGGATCGCGCGACCCGAGAAGCCGCATTGCGGGAAATTGGCCGTCCCCTTCATGAACAGGAGGACGTCGTGGGTTTTGACCAGTTGGTCGATGCGTTGCTGCGTGTCGCTCATGGAAGGTCCTTGCCGGCCTGGGGCCGTGTTGGGTCTGGCCGCAATTATCCCAGTTCGTCCTGCCCCTGCTGGCGGCGGGGCGTTGCGCCCCGTCAGTGCCCGCCGCCCCAGCGGCCCCCGCTGCATCGGGCGATACCGGCCAGGTCCTGGCGGCTGCCGATGTCTTCAAACCCCGCCGCCGCCAGTAGCGCGCGCACGGGCTCGGCCTGGTCCCACCCGTGTTCGAGCAGCAGCCAGCCCCCGGGCGCCAGGTGCGCGGGCGCTGCGGCCACGATGGCGCGCAGGTCGTGCAGGCCATCGTCCCCGGCGGCCAGGGCGGCCAGAGGCTCGTGCGTGAGGGCGTGCAGATGCGGGTCGTCGGCCCGGATGTAAGGGGGGTTGCTGACCACCAGGTCGTAGCCTTGGCTGGCGCCTGCGAGCCAGTGACCGCTATGCCAGGCCACGGCCAGGCCCAGGCGCTCGCCATTGGCGCGGGCCACCGCCAGCGCCGCTTCGCTGCGGTCCACCGCCTCGATGCGGGCATCGGCGCGCTGGTGCTTCAGGGCCAGCGCGATCGCGCCGCTGCCTGTGCCCAGGTCGATGACGGCGGGGGCCTCGCGGCCTGCCAGCACCTGCAGCGCCCATTCCACCAGGGTCTCGGTGTCCGGGCGCGGCACCAGCACCCGGTCATCGACCGCCAGCATCAGGCCGAAGAACTCTTTCTCGCCCACCAGATAAGCCAGGGGCTCGCCCCCAAGTCGCCGGGCACACAAGGCTTCATAGGCCTGCGCCTGGGGGGGCGATAGGGTGTCCTGATCGTGCGCCAGCAGCCAGGCGCGTTCGTCCTGACGTCGGCCGCTCGCATGCAGCAGCAGCAGCTGTGCGTCCAGGCGCGCCAGCCCCAGGGCGAGGGCGTGCGTGAGGGCCTGGGCCAGGGTCATGGTCATGGTCATGGTCATGGGGCCTGCACCGTCAGGTGCGCACGCCGGCTTCGAGCTCGGCGAGCTGTTCGGCCTTGCGCGCCAGCAGCAGGCCTTCCACCATTTCGTCGAGCTCGCCCTCCATCACGAAGCCGAGCTTGTAGAGGGTCAGGTTGATGCGGTGGTCGGTCGCCCGGCCCTGAGGGAAGTTGTAGGTGCGGATGCGGTCGCTGCGGTCGCCGCTGCCAATCAGGCCCTTGCGGGTGGCGGCCTCCTTCGCGGCGCGCGCCGAGCGCTCGGCCTCTTGAATGCGCGCGGCCAACACCTGCAGCGCCTTGGCCTTGTTGCGGTGCTGCGAGCGATCGTCCTGGCATTCGGCCACGATGCCGGTGGGCAGGTGGGTCACGCGCACCGCGGAATCGGTCTTG
>JBIKUT010000338.1:0-2998 GCA_044347465.1 Ramlibacter sp. | reverse complement strand
GCTTGGGCAGAGGGACAGCATGGGGCTGCCCGTTAATTTTTTGCGCCTTGACGCGCTTCAAGTCTTCGCTAGGAATGCTCCACATTCCACGCTCTAGATCAACATCAACCCATTTCATCGTTCGAAGATTGCCGGGTCGCTGAAACAGGATCGCTGCCATACGGAGGGCCACCCGCATGACAGGCCCACCCCGATAAGCCATGCTCGCCCTCAAGAGTTCAGCCAGTTCCGCCGGCTCTGTGATCGCCGGGTGATTCTTAGTGATATGGGGCTTGACAGCCTTCTTAATGTCACCAGTGATGTCTCGCTCAGCCCGTCCAGTAGCAACTGCAAGCTGCCAAACACCGCGTGCCGTCAATAGAACACGGTGGGGAACGTCAGACACCCCCCGCTCCTCAACACGCTTTATTGCAGCAAGTAACTCGATGGGCCTGATCGTCTCGATCTTGCGTTCCCCCATGTAGGGAAACAGATCCTTTTCCAGATTGCGCTTTTCTCGGACATAGTGGGTCTCACTCCACTCCAGACGGTGAAGCTCAAGCCAGTCCCTGCCCACAGCCTCCAGCGTCAAGCCGCCGACTAAAACATCGCTGAGCTTTGCCGCTTTGCGCGCTTGTATGGGGTCGATCCCACCTGCCTTTTGGTCAGCCGCCGCTTTGCGCTTCCGTCGCGCCTCTGCAAGTGGAACACCGGGATAACTGCCCAATGCGAGCCGATACTCCTTGCCGCCTGCCCGGTACTTCCAGAACCAGCGCTTTGAACCTGTGGGGCTTACTTCCAGGTACATCCCCTCCTTGTCAGACAGCCTCAGCCGGACTTTTTCAGGTGGACATACGGCGTTCTTGCACTGGGGATCAGTCAACATCTCAAGGGACCTTCCGGATCGTTCCCCCGTTCAGAGGGCAAAACAAGCATCTGTTCCCCCAGATGTTCCCCCTCACCGCACTAGCTGTCAATAGTCGAAATTAGCCCTCAATAGAGTCTAAGCTATTGATCTTCCAAAGAAAAAGGCCCCCAGGCGCATGTTGCTGGAGGCCTTTACACAATCAAGTGGTGCCGGTTGTCGGAATCGAACTGACGACCTTCCGCTTACAAGGCGGGTGCTCTACCAACTGAGCTAAACCGGCGTAGACAAAAATTTTAGCGCCAGAGCTGCGTGTGCAGACCGGCTATTTGATGCGTTTGAGCGCGGGGCGCGGGCCGCCGCCGGCGGGTGGCTTGGGCGGTTGCGGCGCATCGTCGACTTCGGCGGCCGGCACATCGGCCGGCACCAGCTGCATGTGCGAGGCGCTTGGCTCGTCGCCGCCGCCTGCCGCCGGCACGCTGGTCAACGACGTGCCCTCAACCCGCGTACCGCCCTCGGCCGTCGGCGCCACCGGGAAGGCCATGCCCTGTCCGTTCTCGCGCGCGTAAATGGCCAGCACCCGGCTGATCGGCACCTGGATATCCCGCGCGACGCCACCAAAGCGCGCCTTGAACTCGATGAACTCATTGCCCAGCTTGAGCGCGCTGGTCGCATCCATGCTGATGTTCAGGACGATCTCGCCGTTCTTGACGTGTTCGCGAGGCACCTGCACGGTGTCATCGACCATCACCGCCACATAGGGGGTGAGGCCGTTGTCGGCGCACCATTCGTACAGCGCCCGAATCAGGTACGGGCGTGTGGACGTGGATTCGACGGCGCTCTTCATGATGCGATCCGAAAAGGCCAGGCCCTTACTTGCGCATCACCTTCTCGGAAGGCGTGAGCGCCTCGATGTAGGCCGGTCGCGAGAAGATGCGCTCGGCGTACTTCAGCAGGGGCGCAGCGTTCTTGGACAGCTCGATGCCGTAGTAGTCCATCCGCCACAGCAAGGGCGCGATCGCGACATCCAGCATGGAGAAGTTGTCGCCGAGCATGAACTTGTTTTTCAGGAACACCGGCGCGAGCTGGGTGAGGCGGTCGCGGATGTGGCTGCGGGCCTTCTCCAGCACCTTCTCGTTGCCCTTGGCGCTGCGCGACTCGAGGGTGCTCACATGGACGAACAGTTCCTTCTCGAAATTGAGCAGGAACAGACGCACACGGGCGCGGTCGACCGGGTCGCCGGGCATCAGCTGCGGATGCGGGAAACGCTCGTCGATGTACTCGTTGATGATGTTCGACTCGTACAGGATCAGGTCACGCTCGACCAGGATCGGCACCTGCCCGTACGGGTTCATCACGCTGATGTCCTCGGGCTTGTTGTACAGGTCGACGTCGCGGATCTCGAAGTCCATGCCCTTTTCGAACAGGACAAAACGGCAGCGGTGGGAGAACGGGCAGGTGGTTCCCGAGTAAAGCACCATCATGTCAGTGGCTCCTTAAATCAAAAAGAGTGGGCGCGCATTGCGGCCCACTCTGGGTTCAGGCGTAGCCCCAGACGGGGCAAGCACATTCAGTACGCCGTGTCAGCGGACATTCTTCCAGAAAGCGGCATTCAAACGCCAGGCAATCACGGTGAACACGCCCAGGAACAGCAGCACCCACACGCCGATGCGCACGCGCGTGTTCTGCACGGGCTCGGCCATCCACTGCAGGTAACCCACGAGATTGGCCATGGACTGGTCATATTGGGCGGGCGTCATGGAGCCGGGGGTGATCTGCTTCCAGCCCTTGAAGACCTGCGTCTCTTGGCCGTGGCTCATGACGGTGTCGAACTGCGGCTCACGCTCACCCTGCAGCTCCCAGAGCACGTGCGGCATGCCGACGTTGGGGAAGGCCAGGTTGTTCCAGCCGGTGGCCTTGGTCGGGTCGCGGTAGTAGGTGCGCAGGTAGGTGTAGAGGTAATCAGCACCGGTGCCCATGCTCTGGCTGGCGCGCGAGCGCGCGATCAGGGTCAGGTCGGGCGGCAGGCCACCGAACCACTCCTTGGCCTGCTTGGGATCGATATTGGACTTCATGGTCTCACCGACCTTGTCGGTGGTGAACAGCAAGTTGTCCTTGATCTGTTGCTCGGTCAGGCCGATGTCCTTCAGGCGG
>JBIKUT010000031.1:0-11446 GCA_044347465.1 Ramlibacter sp. | reverse complement strand
ATGCTCATTGCAGGTGCCGGCCATGCGCCCTACTGGGAGTGCGCCGACGTGTTCAATCCCTTGCTGACGGCCTTCGCGGGTCGGTGCTTCGAATCGGCTGGGCGGGGCTGACATGGACGCGCCCGTCGTACTGGTGACAGGGGGTACTTCCGGCATCGGCCAGTGTGTGGCCGGACTCTTGTCTGCCAGCGGCTGGCGCGTGCACGTATTGGCGCGTGGGGCCCAGGCGTCGACTCAGGGCGTGACCTCGTGGCGTGGCGACGTCCGCCGGGCCGAGGAGGTGGGTGCTGTGGTCCAGTCGGTGGTCGCCCAAACCGGTCGCTTGGACGGATTGGTGTGCTGCGCCGGAATCGCGGCCAGCGGCCCCTTCGGGCAACAAACGCCCGAGGATCTGGACAACCTGCTGCGCACCAATGTCTTGGGCACCATGCTTGCCTGCCAGGCCGCGCTCGAACATTTGAAGGCGGCTCGTGGCGCCATCGTGCTGGTGGGTTCGACGCTGGCGGATCACCCCCGGCCCCAGACCAGTGCCTACGCCGCCACCAAGGGCGCACTGGATTCGCTGGCCAAGGCGCTTGCAGTCGAGTATGGCCCCGAGGGTGTGCGTGTGAACTGCGTGCGACCGTCCATGGTGCGCACCGACCTGATGCGCAAGAGTGGAGTCGCGCCCCCACACTACGAAGCCGCGCTGTTGGCACGCGCGGGCACCTACCCCTTGCGCCGCGTGGGCGAGCCCGAAGATGTGGCGCGAACGGTACGTTTTTTGCTTTCGGATGAGTCGGCCTGGACCACAGGTGCGATCGTCGATGTCGATGGCGGACACAGCGCCGCTGGCTCCTAAACCCTGAACCTTTGAACGGAGATTAACAATGAAGCATTCCCTCGTTCTTGCATTGGCCGCCGCGTGCGCCATTCCCTGGAGCGCGCAGGCGCAAGCCGTCAAGGTCGGGATCATCGCGCCCATGACCGGTGGCTCGGCCGACTGGGGCGTGCAATTTCGCAACTGCATTCAGTTGTACCAGTCGCAAAACGGCGACTCGGTGGCGGGTCGCAAAGTCGAGGTGATCTACCGCGACACCGGAGGCGCCAACCCCAGCTTGGCCAAGAAGCACGCCGAGGAACTGATCGTCAACGACAAGGTCAACGTGTTGGGCGGCTTCTTCTTTTCGCCCAACGCTTTCTCCGTCGCGCCAGTGCTCACGCAGGCCAAGATCCCTGGCGTGATCTTCGTGGCGGCGACCCCGAACATCACCCAAACCTCTCCCTATTGGGTGCGCACCGGGTACACCAGCTGGCAGTCGGCTGTCCCGATGGCCCAGTGGGCGTACAAGCAGGGCATCCGCCGCGTGTACATCGCCGTGCAGGACTTCGCGCCCGGCCACAGCGTGCAAGATGGCTTCAAAACAGCTTTCACCCGCCTGGGCGGCACCATCCTCGGTGAGGACCGCATGGCGATGAACACCACCGACTTCGCGCCCTTCGTGCAGCGCATCGCCGACGCCAAGCCGGAAGCGGTGTACATGTTCCTCTCGCCGGGCCCCTCGTCGATCGCCTTCCTCAAGGCCATCGAGGCAGCCAAGCTCAAAGAGCGTGGTGTCAAGATCATGGGCGTGGCAGAAACCGACGATCAAGAGCTCGCGTCGGTCGGTCCTGTGGCCAAGGGCGTCTACTCCTCGTTGCATTACGCCGTCTCGCTGCCCTCCGAGATGAACCAATCCTTTGTCAAAGCCGTCGTGTCTCGCTCTCCCAAGGACGGCCCGCCGCACGCAGGTTGTGTCGGCGCCTACGACGGCATGCGCGTCATCTACAAGATGATCGAGAACGGCAAGGGCACGATCGATGAAAAGTCGGTCGATTCGGTCAAGGGCCTTTCTTGGCAGAGCCCCCGCGGCCCGGTGAGTATTGATCCCGAGACCCGCGACATCGTCCAGAACGTCTACATCCGGGTGGTCGAAGAGGGCCGCGATGGCAAGCTTTACAACCGGGTCATCGAGACCATGCCGGCGGTCAAGGATCCCTGGAAAGAAGCACAGAAGAAGTGATCTAGCCGCTCGCTCGGTGCTCTGGCCCCGCGTCGCCTGACATGGACCGCCTCCTGTCGTTCCTCTCCTTCGTGGTGATCGACGGCATCTCCTACGGGATGGTGCTGTTTCTCATCTCGGTGGGTCTGTCGGTGACCATGGGGCTGATGCGCTTTGCGAACCTGGCCCATGGGGCCTTCGCGGCGGTGGGGGGGGCCGTCGCCATCACGCTGATGACCAGTGCCGGTCTGAACTTCCTCCTGGCCCTCGTGCTGGCCTTTGTCATCAGTGCCTTGCTCGGCCTGGTACTTGAACCGATTCTGTATGCCCCGCTGTACGGGGGCGACGAGCTCGATCAGGTGTTGATGACGATCGGACTGATTTTTATCGTCATTGCGTCCCTCAACCTGATCTTTGGGTCGACGCCGCTACCGATGCAGTTGCCCGAGTGGCTCTCTGCTTCGGTCGATTTGGGTATTCGGGTCGCGCCCGCCTATCGCTTGTTCCTGATTGCGGTCGGTGCGCTGCTGATGGTGGTTCTGTGGTTGACCCTGGACCGCACGGAGTTTGGTGCGCGTATTCGTGCGGCCGTCGAAAACCCGCAGATGGCGCAGGCGGTGGGCATCGACACGCGCCGCCTCTTCGCCGTCACCTTCATGCTCGGGTGCGGCTTGGCCGGGCTCGGTGGCGCGCTCGGGGCGCAGATGCTGCCCATTGACCCGGTCTACCCCTTTCGTTACCTGGCCACGTTCCTGATCGTGGTGTCGATTGCAGGCTTTGGCAACATCAAGGGATCCGCCTGGGTGGCGCTGATGCTGGGGCTGATCGAGACCACGGGCCGCTACCTGGTGCCGGACATCGCCGCCTTCCTGACCTATCTGATCTTGATCGCCGTCTTGCTGTGGCGCCCTGACGGCCTCTTTGCCAAATCCCGATGAACGACGTCCGCAGCACCATTGAGCAACAAGCGCGGGCTGGCACCCGTTGGCGCGCCGTCGAAGCCCTCCCGTGGCTGCTGTTTGTCGCTTTCTACTTTCTCTTCGAGACCCGACTGGCCCTGGGCAATAGCGTGCTGGTGATGGTGTTGTTCACGCTGTCACTCGACCTTGTGCTGGGCTACGCAGGCATTGCCACGCTGGGTCATGCGCTTTTCTTTGGCTTGGGTGCCTATACCGCTGGCATTGTCATCGTCGCGGGCTGGCCCGAGCCCGTCAGCGGACTGCTGGTTGCGATGTTGGTCGCTGCTGCCGCAGCAGTTCTGACAGGCACGCTGCTGCTGCATCTGAATGGCAACACCTTGCTGATGCTCACGCTGGCCTTCCTCGTTCTCGCTTACGAGGTGGCCAACAAGTGGACCCGCGTGACCGGGGGCGACGATGGCCTGCAAGGCGTGGCGGCGTCGCCGCTTCTGGGTATTTTTGCTTTTGATCTGCGCGGTCAAACCCGCTATGGCTACGCGCTGGTCCTGCTGTTGGTGCTGTTTCTGGTGGCCCGCGCGATCGCCGCCTCTCAATTCGGATTGGCGCTCAAGGGCATACGCGAGAACGCAGGCCGCATGCGCGCGATGGGCGTTCCGGTCAAACGCCATTTGGTGGTGATCTACGCCATCGCGGGTGCGATGGCGGGTGCCGCCGGCGCCGTCTCGGCCCATTCAACCGGCTTTGTGGGGCTGGACACACTGGCGATCGCCCTGTCCGCCAACGGACTGGTGATGCTGGTGCTCGGAGGTTGGGGGCGCCTGTATGGGGCGATCGTGGGCGCGACCTTCTATGTCACGCTGCACCACTTCGCGTCGAACTGGAACCCCTTCCACTGGATGTTCCTGGTCGGGGCTGCGCTGATCCTCATTGTCCGTTTTGGCAAGGGGGGGCTGCTGGGTCTGGCGGACCGCATTCGCCAGCGTGCGGACGGCAAAGGGGAGGGCGAGCGGTGAGCGCGTCGAAGGGGGCGGCCCTGGCGGTCCGCGGCATCCACAAGAGCTTTGGTGCGCTCGTCGTTGCGCGCGACATCGCCTTGGAGTTGCCCGAAGGAGCCCGCCATGCCCTGATCGGACCCAACGGCGCCGGCAAGACCACGCTGATCAACATGATCACCGGCGCATTGCGTCCCGACAGCGGCTCCATTGTGTTGGACGGCGAGGACATCACCGGACAGCCGCCTACGCGCACGGTTCCGCGTGGGCTGGTACGAACCTTTCAAATCACGAATTTGTTTCCGCGCTTGCGGGTGTGGGAAAACCTGGCCTTGGCTGTCGCCAGCCGGACCAGCGCCGACAAGAACATGTTTCGCTCGCTGCCCCGACAGTCTGCTGTCCTCGACGAGGTCGCCGAGCTGGCCCAGCGGGTCAACCTCGAAGCCGATGTGGGGCGTCGGGTCCAGGAGCTGCCCTACGGGCGCCAGCGGTTGGTCGAGCTCGCAATGGCACTGGCGCTGCATCCGCGGGTGCTGCTGCTCGACGAGCCGGCGGCGGGTGTGCCCTCGATGGAAACCGGACAGCTGCTGGAGGTGCTGCAGTCTCTGCCCGCCTCGATGGCCATCCTGATGATCGACCACGACATGGACCTGGTGTTTCGCTACGCGCAGCGCATCACCGTCCTGGTGGGCGGTGCGGTGCTGACCGAGGGAACGCCCGACCAGATTCGTGCCGACGAGCGCGTGCGCGACGTCTACCTGGGGCGCAGGCACACATGAACTCGATCGTCGCGCTTTCTCTGAGCGATCTGAGCGCGGGCTATGGCCCGACTGTCATCGTCGAGGAGGTGACCTTGCAGCTGGCGCTGGGTTCATGTCTGGCCATCCTCGGTCGCAACGGGGTGGGAAAGTCGACCCTCTTGCGCACCATCATGGGGATGACACGCGTGCACGCAGGACGCGTATTCCTGGGCGAGCAAGACCTCGCCGACTTGCCGGTCTACCGTCGCTCACGGGCGGGCCTGGGATTCGTGCCGCAGGAGCGCGAGGTCTTCAAGTCCTTGACCGTGCAAGAGAACCTGCGCATCGCACAACGCCCCGGACACTGGAACCTCAGCACCGTGTGCGCGCTCTTTCCTCGCCTGGCCGAACGCCGAGACAACCTGGGCAGCCAGCTCTCGGGCGGCGAGCAGCAGATGCTCGCCATCGCCCGGGCGCTGGTGGGCAACCCCACCGTGCTGCTGATGGACGAACCCTCCGAAGGTCTGGCGCCTGTCATCGTCGACCAGGTGTTTGATGCCTTGGCCCGCATACGCGCTCGGCGCGACATGGCGATCGTGCTCGTCGAGCAGCACGCCTCGCTGGCCCTGGAGTTCTCGGAGCAGGCCATCGTCATGGACCGGGGGCGCATCGTCCATGCCGGACCCAGTAGCGACTTGCGCGACGAACCCGACCGCCTGGCGCAGATCATGGGGCTGAGTCATTAACCCCTGCGAACCCATTCTGATCAAAACAAGGAGACCGATTTGAGTCAAACCGCACAGCGCTACACCTGGCCAGGCGACAAGCTCCAGCATGTCCCCTTTGGCATCTTTACCGACGAACAGGTCTATCAGGAGGAGCAAGAGCGCATCTTTCGGGGTCGCACTTGGTCCTACCTGTGTCTCGAAGCGGAGATTCCCAAGCCTGGGGATTTCAAGACGCTGTTTGTGGGTGATACGCCGGTGGTGGTTGACCGCGCGCAGGACGGCTCGCTGCACGCCTTCGTCAATCGCTGTGCGCACCGCGGTGCCACGGTCCGGCGCGAGGCCTGTGGCAACGCCAAGGAGCATGTGTGCTGCTATCACCAGTGGTGCTATGACCTCAGCGGCAAGCTGGTGGGTGTGCCGTTCAAACGAGGGGTGAAGGGCCGCGGCGGATTTCCCAAGGAGGCGATGAACGAGGAGATCCGGCTGACACCGCTGCGTGTCGAGAGCTACCGTGGCGCGGTCTTTGGCACTTTCTGCCCGGACATCGAGCCGCTGACAGACTACCTGGACCCACAATTCACCGCGCACCTGGACCGCCTGCTGTCGCGGCCTGTGCAGCTCCTGGGTTACCAGCGCCAGATCATTCGCGGCAATTGGAAGCTGTATTGCGAGAACGTACGCGATCCTTATCACGGTGGCCTGTTGCATCTTTTCCAGGTCACCTTCGGCCTGTACCGCAACACTCAGGAAGGCGGAACCCGCATCAGCGCGCTCAAGGGCCACAACATTTCCTACAGCGTGCAGGGCACTGACCAGATCGATGCCAAGTCTGCGCATGCCGACGTGGGCACCTACCGCGAGGGCTTCCGACTGCGCTGCCCGGAGTTGTTGGCCTATCAGGACGAGTTTCAGGACCGCTGCGGGCTGTCCATCATGTCGGTGTTCCCGAACGCGGTGTTCCACCAGATCAGTAACAGCCTGGCCACCCGCCAGATTCGGACCCGTGGTCCGCACGAGTTCGAGCTGTATTGGACCTATTACGGCTACCAGGATGACAGCCCCGAGATGCGTGAACACCGCTTGGACCAGGCCAATCTGGCGGGCCCGGCGGGCTTGGTCTCGATGGAGGACGGCGAGGCCATCGAGCTGGTCCACCGCAGCATCCGTGGCGAGCGACAGGCGCATTCCTTTGTCGCCATGGGCGCAGACGAGCCGATCCAGACCACCTCCACCCTGGTCAGCGAGATCCCGATCCGGGGCTTTTGGAAGCAGTACACGCAGACCATGGGGATTGAGGCGGGGAGCGCCGTATGAACATCGCGCTGCACTACGAGGTTCAGGACCTCTACGCGCGCTATGCCCGCGCGGTCGATGACGCCCGGTTCGACGATTGGCTGGCGCTGTTCGACACCGACTGTGCCTACTATGTGATCCCCCGAGAAAACGCCCAGCGCGGCCTGGAGCTGCCGATCGTGCGTTGCCGCACCCGGGACATGCTGACCGACCGCATCGTCTCGCTGCAGCAAGCCAACATCTACAACATTCACACCGACCGCCACATGGTGAGTAACGTGACGGTCTGCGCCGAAGAGGCGGACGCGGTGCTGGCAGAAGCTGACTTTGTCGTCTTTCAGACCGACGTGGAAGGCCAGAGCCGACTCTTTGGCGCCGGCCGCTACCGCACGCAGCTGGTACGCCGCGAAGGTCGCTTGGCGATCCGAGAGCAGACCGCCATTTTGGATACCGCTGCGGTCCCCACCCTGATGGCCACCCCGATCTGACCCTAGCCCTAAAGGAGAAATCAGCGTGAAGACACTGATCCAGTGCGGACGCCTGTTCACCGGCCACGCCGACGTCGCCGCCGAGAACCAGACCGTGATCGTCGAGAGGGGCCGGGTCACCGCGATCGTCCCGACCGCCAGCGCGGCGCCTGCAGGCCCGTCCGACATCGTGATTGACCACTCCAGGCGTTTCGTTATGCCGGGGCTGATCGACATCCACACCCACATCTCCTACGGCGATGCCAAGTCGCAGGAAGACATCGACCTGTACGCCTCGATGGAATATCGGGCGCTACGCGCCATGATCGCGGCACAGAAGGTGATGCGGGCGGGTTACACGGCATTTGCAGACCCCGCCACTTCGGGCCTGGTCAGCGTCGCTGTGCGCGATGCGATCGAGGTCGGCCTGTTCAAGGGGCCGCGCATCACCTGCTCGAGCCGCGCGCTGACCAGCCATCAGGGCTTGTACGACTGGTACCCGCGCTGGATCGGTTGCCCCAGCACCTCCACCGGGGTGGTGATCGAATCGCCCGATCATGCGATCCGTGAGATCCGCGGACAGGTCAAGGACGGCGTGGATCTGATCAAGTTCGCGATGGACGGCACGCTCACCGCCTATCCCAAGGGATTGGTGGCCGCGTTCACCGAGGAAGAAACACGGCGTATGTTGGCCGAGGTGCACCGCTTGGGCAAACGCGGCGCCTGCCACGCACGCGGTGCCGAGGCGACGCTCTACAGCGCGCGCGCCGGCATGGACATCATCTTCCACGCCTCCCGCGTCACCGACGAGGCGGCCGATGAGATTGCGCGCAATGGCTGCTATGTGTGTCCGACCCTCGCATTGCTGGTGAACAACGTCGAGTTTGCGCAGCCCGCCGACCCGTCAGCCGGCTGGTGGCCCGACATCCAGAAACGCGAGCTCGATGAGGCCATCACCAGCTACGAAAAACTCAAGCGCGCCGGCGTGAAGTTTCTGGTCGGATCCGAAGCTGGTTTTGCTGTGACGCCCTATGGCGAGTGGAACGCCAAGGAGCTGGAGATCATGGTGAACTATGCCGGCGTGAGCCCGGCGCGGGCCTTGCGCGATGCGACCGTCACCAATGCCGAGGTCTTGCGCGACGGGCACGAGCTCGGAGGTCTCTTGCCTGGCAAGTGGGCCGACATGATCGCGGTGGACGGCGATCCGCTCCAAGACATCGGTGTCTTGTACCGGCGCGATGCGATCGTCTCGGTGATGAAGGCAGGCGTGCCGGTCACCTTCGATCTCAATGACGCCGCGGGCCGTCATGTGAGTGAACTGGGGCAGGTGATGTGGAGCAATCACTACGACCGCGCCACCGCCGAGCGCCTGGGCGTGCGACCCTATCGCCCGAAGCAGCGGCCCCAACATGGCTGAACGCCTCATCCAGTATCCGCTGGGTGTGGCGGGCGTGACCACCCGTGTACTCGAGGCGGGCCGTGGCGATCGGGTCATGCTCTTCGTGCACGGCTTGAGTACGCGAGCCGACCGTTGGCGCGGCAATGTGCAGGCGCTGGCCGGCCCGGACCTGCGCTGTCTGGCCTTTGATCTGCCCGGTCACGGCCTGGCAGACAAGCCCGCGGGCTTCGACTATGGCGTGCCCGGGCTTGCGCGTTATCTGGGGGGCGTGCTCGATGCCTTGGGCATTGAGCGCTGCATGATCGTCTCGACCTCGCTGGGGTCTCACGTCGCGGGCTGGTTCGCTGTCCACGCGCCGCAGCGTGTGTCGGGGCATTTGATTGTGGCGGGTCTGGGGCTCGTGCCGATTGCCGAGGAGACAGGCCAGGCCATACGCCGCAGCGTACGCGACACCAGTCGCGAGGGCATCCGCGCCAAGCTGGGAAACGTCTTCGCCGATCCGGCCACCCATGCCACCGAGGCGCTTGTCGAGGAAGAATGGCGGTGCAACAACTCGCCCGGTGCGCTGCAGGCGCTGTCGGCCCTGGGCGACTACGTGGCCACGGGGCTGAATGCCGACGTGGTGGGAGAGCGCGTGGCAGCCTTGCTGCCGCAAACCTCTGTGCAGTTGCTGTGGGGTGAACACGATCGCATCGTGCCGGCGGCGGTGGCAGACGCCGCCCGACGGGTGTTGCCGACCGTGCCACTGCACCAGATCGCAGGTGCGGGGCACGCGCCGTACATCGAAAACCCCGACGCCTTCCATGTGCAGGTTCGGGCTTTCGCTGCGCAGCTCGGGGTGCCGGCGTCTGCGCAGTCGGCCGGCTGACAAGAGCCAAGAGCGCTCCCATGCACGAGACCTACCCTGTCATCCGGGGGCGGCGCTACCGCTTGGTCGTCGACGGCCAGGGGCCTGTGCTGCTCCTGGTCCACGGAATCGGCCCGGGTACCACCGCCAGTGCCAATTTCGCCAGCGTTTGGTCCGCTTTGCGCGAACGCTGGACCTTGGTCGCGCCCGACCTCTTGGGGTTCGGCCAGTCGGACTTGCCGCCAGGCGATCGATTCAGTCCCGAGGCGTGGGACGCCCAGTTGCTGGACGTGGTGTCAGGCCTGGACGCACCGCGCTTGGCGGTGATGGGGCAGTCCATCGGAGGCACCCTGGCACTTCGGTTGGCTGCCCGTGAGCCCCGTGTGGCGGCGGTGGTGACCAGCGGTGCGGCGGGCGGGATGTCCCGTGCTCCCGAGGCCTTGCGCCGCTTCTGGCGCCCGCCGCTGACACGCGAGGCCTTCGCCCAGGTTCTTGCGGAGAGCTTTTTTGACCCCTCGGTGCTAACGGCCGAACAGGTCGATCAACGCCTGACGCTGATGCAGTCCGGTGCAGCGCAGAAGTTTGACGCGCTGCTGGCAGGTGATCTCGACGGGGCGGTCGCCAGCACACGGCTGCAGCCCGCGGTGCTGCAAGCGGTGAGCTGTCCCGTTTTATTGATTCACGGACGTGAAGACCGCCAGGTGCCCTTCGAGCCAAACGCCCTGGCCTTGCGCGCCGAGTTACCGCGGGCCCACCTGCTGGATATTTCGGGCTGTGGTCACAACCCGCTGCGCGAGCACACTGCGCTGTGCCTGGCTGCGGCCACGGCGCATCTAGAGCATGCACGCGGTCACTAAGAAGCCGTGCATGTGAAGGGGTGCCGGAGAGATGTCGCTCAGCGGCCCTTCACCCCACCTTCACAAATTGCCGCGCTAGCATGATCACCACAGGACCCAGCAGGACGGTGAGCAGAGCGGGGAAGACGCAGAAGATCAGGGGGAAGAGGAGTTTGACGGGGAGTTTGGCGGCGGCTTCTTCGGCGCGCAGGCGACGTTGGGTGCGCAGGGCGTCGGCATAAACCGTGAGCGATTCAGACACGCTGGTGCCAAAACGGTCGGCCTGTATGAGCATGGAGACCAGGGCGTCGATATCTTTGAGGCCCACACGCTGCGACAGGTTACGCAGCGCTTCGGGCCGCGATGAGCCAGCCCGCAGGGCCAGTCCGGTGAGGGCGAACTCTTCGGACAGCACAGGTCGGGCGTGGCGCATTTCGCGTCCCACGCGTTCGATCGCCGCGTCCAACCCGAGGCCGGCTTGTACGCACAGCCGCAGCAGATCCAGCGCGTCCGGAAAGGCATGCATCAGCTCCCTTTGTCGGCGACGTATGCGCAGACTGAGTACCGCCTCGGGCAGGTAGTAGCCTGCGGCGGCGGCTGCAACGACGAGGACCATGCGCAGCATGGTGTTGGCGGGCCAGCCTTGGGCATTGAGCACGCTCCAGATCAGGGCGGGCAGCAGCACGGTGAGCACGGTTTTGCTGACGAAATAAATCTGCCGCGCAACGGGCGAGCGCCAGCCCGCGTGCCCAAAGCGCAGGCGCAGCGCAGAGGGGGTGTCGCCTTCGCCGCCCGACAGGCCCGCTGTCCAGGGGCCGATCCACATCAGGGCCGCCAACAGTCGGGCTTCGGCTCGTTGCCACGCGCTGGCCTGCACCGCTGGGCCGCCGTCCTGGGCGTTCAGTTCGGTCAGGCGGGCCAGCCGGTCGCGGCCTGGGTCGGGCAGCCAACGGCTGATCACCGCCAGGCTCAGCGTCAGGACCACGGCGAACACGAGTGCCGCAAAAATCAGGGTGGCAGAGGTCATGGGTGGCAGGGCGAGTGGTTGGAGATCGATCAAGCGCGGATCTGGATCAGTCGCCACATCCACAGGATGCCGATGGCCATCAGAGTCAGCGAGACATACACCCACTGCAAGCCCATGGGGTCGGTCCACAGGCGCGCGATGAAGCCAGGGTTCATCACGCCCAGGAGGGCAGCCAG
>JBIKUT010000337.1:0-3002 GCA_044347465.1 Ramlibacter sp. | reverse complement strand
CTGCTGCTGAATCCGGGCCAGGGCCTCCTCGGCCTGACGCTGACGTTCGCGAGCCTGTTCGGCCTCGGCCCGCAGGCGCTCGGTCTCGGCGGCCAATGCGGCGTTGGAGGTGGGCGCCGCTGCAGCCGCGGGCGCAGCAGCCGGTGCCGCGGCGACCGCGTTGCCGGCCGAGCGCACGAAAGGAAAGCGCTGCGGGTCCAGGGCCTCGGCGCGCGCCAGCTTGCTGTCTGCCCAAGTGCCCGCGCTGGTGACCGTGCCGTCCGCCTTGTACAGGATGCCGGGGCCGTGAAACTTGTCGTTGCGGAACTCGCCGACATAGCGGTCGCCGTCGGCATAGAAGAAGGTGCCCACCCCGTGGAACTTGGACGCTTGCATCGGGCCCACATAGCGGTTGCCACTGGACGCGAAGTGGTAGGTACCGCTGCCCGAGAACTCGCCGTCGACGAAGTCGCCGATGTAGCGGTCGCCATTGAGATAGAAGAAGGTCCCGCGCCCGGTGCGCTTGTCGCTGCGGAATTCGCCGACGTAGCGGGTGCCGTCTTCGAAGGTGTAGGTACCCTGGCCGTTGAAGTTGCCGTCGCGAAAGGTCCCGACATAGCGGGCGCCGTTGCTGTAGCTGAAGGTGCCGATGCAGTTCGTCCAGGTGCGGTTGTATTGAGGGGTACCCGGGCAAGGCGGCAAAGTGGCAGCAGGTGCTGCGACAGGGGCCGCGGTGCCTGCCGGCGCGGCGAGTGCCCAGCGCGAGACGTCGACGGACTCCGAGCGCACCAGCTTACTGTCCGACCACACGCCGGCACTGGCGACCGTGCCGTCTGGCTTGTACAGGACGCCCTGGCCGTTGAACTTACCTTCCCGGAATTCGCCCGTGTAGCGCCCCCCATCGGCATAGAAGAACGTGCCCGTGCCATGAAACACGCCTCTTTGCATCTGCCCCACGTAGCGGTTCTTGCTTTCCGCGAACTGGTAGGCGCCTTGCCCCGTGCGCACCCCGTCCACATGGTCGCCCACATAGCGATCGCCATTGGCGAAGACCAGCAGCCCTCGCCCGGTTCGCTTGTTCTGCTGGAAATCGCCCATGTAGCGATGGCCCCCGGGGAAGATGAAGGTTCCGTGGCCATGGAACTCACCGTCGTTGAACGGGCCCACGTATTGCGAGCCATCGTTGAACGTGTAGGTGCCGATGCAATTCGTCCAGGTCTTGACGTACTGGGCGCCACGGCAGGCAGGCCATGCCGGGGCCTTGGCCGCATCCAGGAATTCGGTCGGCACGCCGGCGTTGAACTGAAAGGGAAAGCGCGTGGTGTCCAGCGACTGTGCGCTCACCAGCTTGTCGTCTGCCCAGGTGCCCGCGGCCAGCACCGCGCCGCTGGCGTCGTAGAGGATGCCGCGCCCGTTGTAGTTGTCATCGCGGAATTCGCCCACATAGCGGCTGCCATTGGCCAGAGTGAACGTGCCCACGCCGTGGAACTTGGAATCCTGCATCGGGCCCACATAACGGTCCCGGGTGTTGGAAAACTGGTAGACACCCAGCCCAGACATCTTGCCGTCTGCGAACTCACCGATGTAGCGGTTGCCACCAGCGAAATAGAAGGTGCCCTGGCCCCAGCGCTTGCCCTGGCGGAACTCGCCCACATAACGGTCGCCATCGGCGAAGGTGATGCTGCCGGGCCCGTGCAGATCGCCATCGCGAAACGCCCCGTGATAGCGGGCGCCGTTGGCGAACGTGTACTTTCCGACGCAATTCGTCCAGGACTTGCTGTATTGCGCGCCCGGGCACAGCGTGGGGGCGCCAGGGCTCGATTGCGCGAACACCGGGCCGCAAAGCCCCAGGACGACAGCCAGAGGGGAGAAAAAGCGAATCAGGAAGGTGCGCTGCATGAAACGGCTCGCAACGACGGAAGGGGCCGATCCTACCTGAGCCGAGACCCGGGCACGCCATCGGTCGGGGGGCGCGCGCTTGGCTCTATCATGGCTCTGCGCCAGCCCTTCGTCTGGACGTACAGACCCTGCCCTGATGACCTCCCCGACACCCTCCTCCCCCCGCATCGGCGTGGTCATTGGCGACCCCAATGGCGTGGGCCCCGAGATCGCCATCCAAGCGGCCCATGCGCTGCACGCCCACACCGGCATGCGCGCGCTGCTGATTGGCGAGGACTACATCTTTGAATCGGTGCTGTCGCTGCCGGCCCTGCAAGCGGCGCGTGGCAGCTTCGACACCTTGAGCGTGGGCGCGCTGGCCCGCGCCGACTGGAAGCCCGGCACGATCAGCGCCGCGGCCGGTGCGGCCACCGTGGCCTATGTGCGCGCGGCGGTCGATCTGGCCCAGCGCGGACAGATCGCAGCCATCGGCGCTGCCCCGCACTGCGAGACGGCGGTCAACGACGCCGGCATTCCGTTTTCGGGCTACAGCGGGCTGATCGCCGACCTCACGCACACACCCAAGGACCGCGCCTTTCTGCTGCTGCAAGCCCAAGACCTGCGGGTGGCGCATGTGACGCTACACGAGGGCGTGATCAGCGCGGTGCAACGCATCACGCCGGCCCTCATCGAGGAGGCGGTGGCCGCCCTGCATGTCACCTTGCCGCGTCTGGGTGTGGCCCAGCCCCGCGTGTGCATCGTGGGCATCAATCCGCACGCCGGCGAAGGGGGCCTGTTTGGGCCAGAAGACGAAGCCATCACCAAGCCCGCTGTCCAGGCGATGCGGGCGAAGGGTTGGGCGGTAGACGGTCCGCTGGGCGCCGACCTGGCGCTGTCCGAGCGCAAACATGACGCCTATGTCGCCATGCTGCATGACCAGGGTCATGTGGCGGTGAAGATGCTCAGTCCCAAAGGCGCTACCGCCATCGTGGCAGGGGTACCGCTGTTGTTTGCCAGTGTGGGCCACGGCGCCGCTTTCGACATCGCGGGTCAGGGCCGTGCGGATGCCAGCGCGCTAACCGATACGCTGGCCATTCTGGCCCGCACCGTACGGGCCGCCGCTTAACGACCTGGCGTCGTGCGTC
>JBIKUT010000336.1:0-3006 GCA_044347465.1 Ramlibacter sp. | reverse complement strand
CAGAAACACGATCGAGGCCACCGAGCGCGCCGAGAACTCGGACACGCCGGTGATCGGCCGGTCCAGAAAGTCCCGGCCGATCACGTCGGCCACCACCAGGGCCATGATCACGAAGATCCAGACCGTACCGACCGACGCCATCAGGTTGGCTGGCAAGTCCAGGGGATGCCGGTTTGCCGCTGGCGGGGCGTCGAGGTCGGTGTCGGTGGCCATGGTGATTCCTTAGCGTGCGGCTTTGTCCCAGTCACGCAGCGGCTTCACGCCGCGTGCGCGCAGTTCGTCAAAGTAGGCACGCAGCACGGACTTGCCGGCATCGCCGGTGGTCTGCAGCCAAGGCGTCACGATGTCGGGCAGGCCGTTGATCCACTTGGCGCGCTCGGCGGCGGGCAGATCGCTCACTTGCAGTCCGGCAGCGCGCATGGTGTCCATCGCCGCAGTCGACATCCGGGTGACGTGCTTGCCGTGTGCCACGGAGGTGGCTTGACCGGCCTTCACGAAGGCGTCTTGCACGTCTTTGGGCAGCTTGTCGAAGAAGCTCTTGTTGCTGGCGACGCTGCCGAAATACATCGCGCCGAGGTTGACGCGGGTGAGGTACTTGGCCACTTCGTGCACGCGGGCCGGGGCGATGCCGCTGGCAAAGCTCAGTGCGCCCTGGGTCACGCCGGTCTGGATGTTGGTGTAGTACACGGTCAGCGCGCCTTCCACGGGCGTGGCGCCGGTGTCGCGCATCCAGTTGGCCGAGGTGCCCGGTGCATGGATCTTCTTGTTTTGCAAGGAGGCCATGCTGGTGACGGGGAAGTTCGCATAGATGTCGTAGCTGTCGGTGATCAGCGACGACAGCGGCACCATGTTCTGACCGGTCCAGCTGGCCTTGAGTGCCGGGTGGTTCGCGTTGAGCTTGTCGAAGATCTCGATCAGCATTTCATGGTTGGTCGTGGCGAACGGGGTGAAGTACGTCACGTTCTGCAGGGGCATGGAGGAGTTCTCCCAGACCGTGCCGACCATGCCCACGTCCACGATGCCGTCTTTGACGGCCGTGCGGGTTTCGTTGAACTTGTACAGCGTGCCGCCGTAGTTCTCGCGCCAGCGAATCTGGTACTTGTTGCCGCCTTCTTTCAGGAGGCGGTCCACCTCGGGCTGGAACACCTCTTTCATGGCGTTGGCCCAGATGTTGGCCACCGGGTGGCTCGATCCGATATTGACCGTGATGGCCTGCTGGGCCAGGGCGCCGCTGGCGGCCATGGCGCAACCAAGCGCGAAGAGCCCGGAACGGGCCAACTGGGTGAGCTTCATGCGATCTCCTTGCGGGTAAAGGGCGACTGACTGCAGCCGCGTGGGGGTGAAACCACGGCCGGCAGGCCGCAGCAAACGGGAACGGGGTAGGCGGGTGCGTTCATGCGCGACGCATCCTCGGCGTGGCTTGCGCCGCGTCGCCAAACAGGGCCCGGCTGGCGACCAGGTAGCCACGCACACGGTCACGGACCAGGGACTGGCTGATGCGCGTCGGCGCCGCGTCGCTGGCCACGCCCTGCGCATAGATCCAGCGGCGCATGGGGATGTAGAAGAAGCCACCATGCAAGCCCATGAGCAGTTCGAGCTCGCGCTCGCTGGGCCGCGCGCGGCTGCTGCAGTCGCGAAAGCGCCGCGTCTCGCGGACCAAACGCGGGAACAGACGCTGGCGCAGCAGGGAAAAGAAGCGGTCGGTGATGGTGTGGTCGGTCAGGCCGGAGAACACCAGGATGCGAACAAAGTCGCGCGAGAGCGTCGCATTGATGTACTCGTCGTAGAAGGCGGTGAGCTTGTCCTCGGGCGAGCGATCGCGGTCGTCCAGCAGCGTCTCCCACTCGGGTTGCCAGCGGCCTTCGAACACCTCGATGTAGACCCGGTCAATCAGGGCCTGCTTGGTCGGGAAGTAGTGATAGAGCAGCGCGTGTGTCACGCCGATGCTGCTCGCCAGGTCGCGCAACTGACCGTCCAGGCCTTTTTCCGAGAAAAAGCGGATCGCCCCGTCCAGGATCTGCCGCTCGCGCTCGGCCACACCCAAACGCCGCCGGGGCGGCGCGATCACGCCAAACGCCGCGGCGGGGCCGGGGCGCTTGCGGGGGTGATCAGGGTTTTTCTGGAGGGGCACGCTATTTACCGAACGGTCAACTCTGCCGTACATTGTTGACCGACTGGTAAACAAAATTCACCCGTGAAAACCCGAAAGACCTTCCGATGCAACTCCATGGCGACGTTCTGATTGGGGCCCCGCGCGCCCGCGTGTGGGCGGCCCTGAATGATCCCGTGGTGCTGGCCGCCTCCATCCCGGGCTGCGAGGGCGTCGAAGTGGTCAGTCCGGTGGAGAAAACCGCCCGCGTGATGGTCAAGGTGGGCCCGGTGCGGGCGCGCTTTGCCGGCCGGATCCTGCTGTCTGACATCGTCGAGAACGAACGTTGCGCGATGGGCTTCGAAGGCTCGGGTGGCGCGGCTGGTATGGCCCGTGGCGAGTCGCAGGTGACGCTGGCCGACGAGGGCCCGGACACTCGGCTGTCCTATACGGTCAAGGCCTCGGTGGCGGGCAAGCTCGGTCAGGTGGGCGGTCGGATGATCGACGCGGCCGCCAAGCAGATGGCCGACCAGTTTTTCACCGCCTTCCAGGCGCAGGTGGCGCCGGCTGCGCAAGCGGCCCCGGCGGCCGCTGTCGAGAGCGGCGCGCCCGCTGTGTCCAACGCGCCGGTCGCTGCGCCGGCTCCACGCCCCGCCGCGCCAGGGGCCGCCCCCTTGCCCGAGACGGCACCGTCGACCGAGGGGCTGCGCGTGAAGTGGTTTCTCTTGGGCGTCCTCGCCACCGGCGTGGGCGTCTGGATCGGCAGCCGGCTGTGACGGGCTGCCCCCTCTTTGTTTTTTCTCACCGGATGCGGAGCCTGACTTGAAATCTCCCCCTTTTGACTACGCCAAGCCCACCACACTGGCCCAGGTCTTTGACCTGATGCAGACCCACGGCGACGACGCCTGCATCCTCGC
>JBIKUT010000335.1:0-3012 GCA_044347465.1 Ramlibacter sp. | reverse complement strand
GCGTACGCACCGTCCAGAAAAACTCCACCCCTTTGAGAAAGCCCAGGAACAGCGGTGGATCCCCCAGCGGCGTGAGCGAGCCGCCGATGTTGGACACGATGAAGATGAAAAACACGACCACATGCGCCTTGTGCTTGCGGTTGTCGTTGGCACGAATCAGGGGCCGAATCAGCAGCATCGACGCCCCCGTCGTTCCCATGAAGCTGGCGAGCACCGCGCCAATGGCCAGGATCGCGGTATTGAGCCCCGGGCTGCCATGCAGCTTGCCGCGGATGTAGATGCCACCCGACACCGTGAACAGCGCCGTCAGCAGGATCACGAAGGGGATGTACTCGGCCAGCATCACATGCGCCAGGGCCACGCCCGCCTGGCCTGCGCCAAACAGCGCCGCGAAGGGCAGCAAAAAGGCCAGCGCCCACGCCGCCGCCACCTTGCCGTAGTGGTGGTGCCAAAAATAAGGCGCCACCAGCGGCATGATCGCGATCGACAACAAGATTCCGGCGAAGGGCACGCCCCACAGCGGCGACAGCTGACGACCGTCGATGTCGGCGGCCAAGGCCAGTTGGGGCAAGAGCATGAGGGCGACCGCAGCGGCGCCTCGCATGCCATGTCCAAACAAGAATGCAGATACCTTTTGCACGGTCACTCCAGCCAGTGGGTGAACTGCGACACGGGCTCGCGCGGGGTGTGCAGCGTGTTGACCACCGCCGCCTCGTCGGCATAGCCCAGGGACATGCCGCACACCAGCAGCTCGTGCTCACCGGCGCCGATGTGGGGCACGATGATGCGCCCAAAGCCATTCCAGGCGGCCTGTGGGCAGGTGTGCAGACCGCGCGCGCGGGCGGCCAGCATGATGCTCTGGATGAACATGCCGACATCGACCAGAGAGCCACGGCCCATGCGCTTGTCGATGGTGAACATCAGACCCACCGGCGCATCGAAAAAGCGGAAGTTACGCTGTTGCTGCAGGTGCATCTTGTCCTTGTCGGCCTTGCCGATCCCCAGCAGGCCATACAGGCTCCAGCCGTTCTCGCGCCGACGGTCGATGTAGGGCGAGATCCAGGCTTGCGGGTAGTAGTCGTATTCCTCTCGGTAAGTCTCGGCCAGCGAGGGATCGGCGCGCAGCGCGTCGTGCGCGGCGCACACTTTGTCGACCAGCGTGTCGCGGCTGGCGCCTTGCAGCACGTACACCGTCCAGGGCTGGGTGTTGGTGCCCGAAGGCGAGCGGCTGGCCACGCGCAAGATGTCTTCGATCATCGGCCGCGGCACGGGCGTGGGCAGGAAGGCGCGGGCCGAGAAGCGGCTCTCGATCGCAGCGTCCACGCTGCGCGGATCGGACACGCGGGTGCTGACCTGAGGGGTACTCATCGAAGTGTCTCCAGTGTGTGTTTCAAGGGGTCGGGTAAAGGCACGGGTCGGCGCGTGACGGCGTCGACATACACATGAATGAAATGGCCGCACGCCGCAGCCTGATCCTGGCCGGCGGCAAAGATGCCGACCTCATAGCGCACGCTGCTCGTGCCCACATGCGCCACCCGCAAGCCCGCTTCCACAGCTTGCGGAAAGGCCAGCGGGGCAAAGTAATTGCACTGCGTCTCGATCACCAGCCCGATGGTGGCGCCCTGGTGGATGTCCAAGGCGCCCTGCTCGATCAGGTAGCCGTTCACCGCGGTGTCGAACCAGCTGTAATAAACAACGTTGTTCACATGACCGTAGACATCGTTGTCTTCCCAGCGCGTACCGATCGCGCGAAACACCTTGTAGGCGCTGCGCGGCTCGGGCTGGGGTCGGATCGTGGGTGCGCGGGCGGTCATCTCGCCCGATTTTGCCAGCGACGCCAGTACTGGGTCGCCACGCGGTAGGTGTTCACCTGCGCCTGCACCGTGTCCTCGATCCGCAAGCCATAGCCGCCCGCCATCGCAAAGGCCAGCGGCACGCCCCGCTGCCACGCCCAATCAAACACGCGCCGGTCACGCGCCTCCAGGCCGTCCCATGTGAGCTTCAGGCGTCCCAGCCGGTCGCCCTCGTGCGGGTCGGCGCCGGCCAGGTAGATCACCAGCCCCGGGTCGAAGCGGCGCTCCAAGTCGCCCAGCGCGTCCTCCAAGGCCTGTAAATAAGCGTCGTCCTTGCAGCCATCGGGCAGGTCCACATCCAGGTCGCTGGGCTCCTTGCGAAACGGAAAGTTCTTCTGGCCGTGCAGGGAGAGCGTGAACACGCTGGGGTCGTTGCGAAAGATGCTGGCCGTGCCATTGCCCTGGTGCACGTCCAGGTCGATCACCGCCACCTGCAGCGGCTTGCGGCCCGAGCGGCCCCACTCGGCCTGCATCAGGCGGGCGGCCACCGCGGCATCGTTGAACACGCAAAAGCCCCCGCCCTTGTCGGCGCTCGCATGGTGGGTGCCTCCGGCGATATTGGCCGCCACCCCCTCGCGCAGCGCGGCGCGGCAGGCCGACACCGTCGCCCCCACCGAACGGCGTGCCCGATCGGCCATGGCCTCGCTCCAGGGAAAACCGATCTCCCGCAGGATCCAGGGGTCCACCGAGCCGTCCGAGATCGCCCGCACATAGGCCGGGGTATGGGCCAGCGCCAGTTCCCCGTCGGTGGCAGCGGGGGCCTGCATCAGGCGCACCTGGGGGAAATCCGCCGCCAGCCGGTCCCGCAGGATCTGGTACTTGGCCATCGGAAAACGGTGCCCGGGGGGCAGGTGCAAGACGAACTGAGTGGCGTAAAACACCTGCATCGGTCGATTGTGGCCGGGGGTCCCAACCGGGGTTTGGGCCGGGTTCCAAACCCCACTTTTCCGGGCGGACACAAAAAAAATGATGCGCCGCAGCAAAAAACGCTTGCAATGCCCTGGCTAACCCCTATACTTCGAACCATGCTGCGGCGCAACAAACCGACCGGATCCCGGTCCTGAGGCGGGCGGCACCCAGTTCCTTCCTTCCACTTTTTTACGGAGAACCTCACCATGCTGACCGCTGAACAAATCGTCGCCTCCCACAAAGCCAACCT
>JBIKUT010000334.1:0-3022 GCA_044347465.1 Ramlibacter sp. | reverse complement strand
TCCAGCCAGGTGCTGTAGTTGCCCTTGTAGGGAATGCCGTGGCCGCGGTCCAATTCGAGAATCCACTCGGCGGCGTTATCCAGGAAGTAGCGGTCGTGGGTGATGGCCACGACGGTGCCGGGATAGCGCTGGAGGAACACCTCGAGCCAGTCCACCGATTCGGCGTCCAGGTGGTTGGTGGGTTCGTCCAGCAGCAGCATGTCGGGCTTGGACAGCAGCAACTTGCACAGGGCCACGCGGCGCTTCTCGCCGCCCGAGAGCAGGCCGATCTTGGCGTCCCAGGGCGGCAGGCGCAGGGCGTCGGCGGCGATCTCGAGTTGGTGCTCGGAGTCGGTGCCGGAAGTGGCGATGATGGCCTCGAGCTTGGCCTGTTCGGCGGCCAGGGCATCGAAGTCGGCGTTTTCTTCAGCGTAGGCGGCGTAGACCTCTTCGAGGCGGGCCTTGGCGCCGTTGACTTCACCCAGGGCTTCTTCGACTTCCTGGCGCACGGAGTTATCGGGGTTGACCTTGGGCTCCTGGGGCAGGTAGCCGATGTTCAGGCCCGGCATGGGCATGGCCTCGCCCTCGATCTCCTTGTCGATGCCGGCCATGATTTTCAGGAGCGTGGACTTGCCCGAGCCGTTCAGACCGAGCACGCCGATCTTGGCGCCGGGGAAGAAGGACAGCGAGATGTCCTTGAGGATCTGACGCTTCGGCGGAACGATCTTGCCGACGCGGTTCATGGTGAAGACGTATTGAGCCATGGGGTCTGTGTGCCTGTCTGGGATGCTGGAAAACGAGTGCCGGGCCCGTGAAATTCGACTCAGGGGCCTGTGCGGCGTAACCCATGATTATCGATGGATGCGGCCCGGGCGGGGCGGCCGGGGACCTGACCGGGCCAAACCGTGCGACAATTACCCGTTCGCGCTTTCAGCTGGCGTGACACCAGCACTCCTGCTGGGGACCAGCGGCCTCCCGGATTTCCGGGCTCCAGGCCGCCACCTCCCACCCCCGAACTGATCGACCTTTGACTGACACGGTGCCCTGCACCGTACGGGCCGATCCCAAGCGCCATGGAATTGGCGCGGACTTCTCATGACATTCGACGAACTCAATCTGGCACCCGCCATCCTTCAGGCCGTGCGCGAACAGGGCTACGACAGCCCCACCCCCATCCAGGCCCAGGCCATCCCCGCGGTACTCGCCGGGCACGACCTACTCGCTGGCGCCCAAACCGGCACCGGCAAAACCGCCGCCTTCACCCTGCCCCTGCTGCACAAGCTGACCAAGGGCCAGAGCAAGACCAACAAATTCGGCAAGGACGGCATCGCCGCCCTGGTGCTCACGCCCACGCGCGAGCTGGCCGCCCAGGTGGAGGAGTCGATCCGCACCTACGGCAAGCACCTGCCACTGACCTCCACCGTCGTCTTCGGCGGCGTGGGCATGAATCCCCAGATCAACAAGCTCAAAGCCGGCGTGGACATCCTGGTGGCCACGCCCGGACGCCTGCTGGATCTGGCGCAACAGGGCCATCTGGACCTGTCCACCGTGGAGATCCTGGTGCTCGATGAAGCCGACCGCATGCTGGACATGGGCTTCATCCACGACGTGAAGAAGGTGCTGGCCCTGGTGCCCAAGGACAAGCAAAGCCTGCTGTTCTCGGCCACCTTCAGCGACGAGATCCGCGATCTGGCCAATGGCCTGTTGAAGAACCCGCAAAGCATCCAGGTGACGCCGCGCAACACCACGGTGCAGCGCATCACCCAGGTGTCGCACCTGGTGGGCCGAGGCAAGAAGAAGGCGCTGCTGGCACACATCATCCAGCAACACAATTGGAGTCAGGTGCTGGTGTTCACCCGCACCAAGTTCGGCGCGAACAACGTGGCCGAGTTTCTCGAGAAGAACGGCATCACCGCAATGGCCCTGCATGGCAACAAGAGCCAGGGCGCGCGCACGCAGGCGCTCTCGGGCTTCAAGAGCGGCGAGATCCGCGCGCTGGTGGCGACCGACATCGCGGCGCGCGGCATCGACATCGACGAACTGCCGCACGTGGTGAACTACGAGATCCCCAACGTGCCCGAAGACTATGTGCACCGCATTGGTCGCACGGGCCGTGCGGGCAACAGCGGCGAGGCGGTGAGCCTGGTCTGTCTGGACGAAGAGGGTTTCCTGATGGAGATCGAGCGCTTTACCAAGCAGCAGATCCCGCGTGAGCCGGTGGAGGGCTTCGGCCCCGAGCCCGACGAACGCGCCGAGCCGATCGCCATGGGTCGTCAGACCATCTGGGGCGGCGCCGGCAAGCCGCCGAGCCGCGAAGTGATGGCCGCTGCGGCCAAGGCGGCGCGCTCAGAGATGATGCAACGTATTCGCGACAACAAAGCAGCGGGCGGCGGCAACGGCGGTGGCGGTGGCCGGGGCGGTCAGAAGCAATCGGCCGGACCCAAGCAGGGTGGCGGCGGTCGTGGTGGCAACGGCAACGGCGGTCGTCACACACAAGGTCAGGGCCAAGGCCAAGGCCAAGGACAAGGTCGCCAAGGCGGCGGACGGCCGCCCCAGCATCAGCGCTTCGAGGATGGCGAGGCCCAACCCCGCATGGGCGCACACCAAAGCGGCAGCCCCTTCGTGTTGCGTGATGCAGCGCCTGTGCGCAAGGGCGATGGTCAGCCCGATCCGCTGCGCACCAGCGTCGACAGCATGGGCGGTCGTGGGCGTCGCGGTGGTGGTGGTGGCGGCGGGGGTGGCGGCGGCCGTGGGTTTGGTGGCGGCGGCGGTGGCGGGGGTGGCCGTAGCGGCGGCTCGCGCAACTGGGGGCGCTGAGCACCCGGCTCTCGCTCGGGGCTTAGCTTCGTTGACGCTGCAACGCGGCGGGGCGCGCGTGCGGCATTGGCTTTGACGTGGCAACGCGGTGGGCATGCGGCGGGGGCCCGGGGGCTTCAAGTGCGCAGGCCCTTCGGGCTTCCTTGCGGTGCTCGGGCCAGGCGGGAAGCGCGCAAACTCGCCTTCGGCTCAAACATGCGCGCTTCTTTTTCCGCCTGTCCCTGCG
>JBIKUT010000029.1:0-11512 GCA_044347465.1 Ramlibacter sp. | reverse complement strand
GACGCCCTGCTTGAAGATCAGGATGTGGCCCGGGCAGTTCATCGGCTTGAGCGCGTAGTCGCGCTTTTCCGATTCGGTGGTGAACATGTTCTCGCGGTACTTGTCCCAGTGGCCGGTCTTCTCCCACAGGGTCTTGTCCAGGAGCTGCGGGCCCTTGACCTCCTGATAGCCGTTGTCTCGATACACACGGCGCATGTACTGTTCGACTTCCTGCCAGACCGTCCAGCCCTTGGGGTGCCAGAAGACGACGCCAGGGGCGTGGTCGTCGATGTGAAAGAGATCGAGCTCGCGACCGAGCTTGCGGTGATCGCGCTTCTCGGCCTCTTCCAGCCGGGTGAGGTATTGCTGGAGTTCCTCCTTGCTGGCCCAGGCCGTACCGTAAATGCGTTGCAGCATTTCATTGCGGTGATCACCGCGCCAGTAGGCGCCGGCCACCTTCATCAGCTTGAAGTGTTTGAGCTTGCCGGTGGAGGGCACGTGCGGGCCGCGGCACAGGTCTTCGAAGCCGCCTTCGCGATACAGCGACACGTCCTCGCCCGCCGGAATGCTGCCAATGATCTCGGCCTTGTAGTGCTCGCCCATGGCCTTGAAATGGGCCACCGCCTCGTCGCGCGGGAGCACGCGACGCACCACCGGCTCGTCCTTGTTCGCGAGTTCAGTCATGCGCTTTTCGATGGCGGCCAGGTCTTCGGGGGTGAAGGGGCGCTTGTAGGAAAAGTCGTAGAAGAAGCCGTGCTCGATCACCGGGCCGATGGTGACCTGCGCCTCAGGGAATAACTCCTTGACCGCGTACGCCAGCAGGTGCGCGGTGGAATGGCGAATCACGTCCAGCCCCTCGGGGTCCTTGGCGGTGACGATGGACACCGGCGCATCGCGCTCGATGCGATAGCTGGTGTCGACCACCTGGCCCTCGACCTTGCCCGCCAGGGCCGCCTTGGCCAGACCGGCGCCGATGGACGCAGCCACTTCGGCCACGGTGACCGGGCCGGGGTATTCGCGCTTGGAACCGTCAGGGAGGGTGACTTGGATCATGGTCGGTCGTATGAGAGATGAAAAACAAAAAAGCGCGGACTGCAGCCGCGCTTTTGAAGAACCCGAAAAACATCAGGACACGCGACGTCGCAGCCTGTTCAAAGGCCGCAGTTTCCTTCCGACGAAGTTCGCGGTGTCATAACCGGGATGCCTTTCTCGCTCTTGTGAGCCGCCAATGCAGCGGGGGTCAGCCGAGATTTTACCTCGGCCGACCCCCGCATCCCTCAGGGCCGATCAGGCGGCCTTCTTGTGGTCGAAGAACTGCTCGTCCTCGGTCGAGCCCTTGAGCGCCGCGGTCGAGGCCTGGGCTTCGATGGTGGTGGTGACCGCATCGAAGTAGCCGGTGCCGACTTCGCGCTGGTGCTTGACGGCGGTGAAGCCCTTTTCAGCGGCGGCGAATTCGGCCTGCTGCAACTCGACGAAGGCGGTCATGTTGTTGCGGGCGTAGCCGTAGGCCAGGTTGAACATCGAGTAGTTCAGGCTGTGGAAGCCCGCCAGCGTGATGAACTGGAACTTGTAGCCCATGGCGCCCAGCTCGCGCTGGAACTTGGCGATGGTGGCGTCGTCCAGGTTCTTCTTCCAGTTGAAGGACGGCGAGCAGTTGTAGGCCAGCAGCTTGCCGGGGAACTTGGCGTGGATCGCATCGGCGAACTGCTTGGCGAACGCCAGATCGGGCGTGCCGGTCTCGCACCAGATCAGATCGGCGTACTCGGCGTAGGCCAGGCCGCGGCTGATCGCCTGGTCAATGCCGTTGCGGCTGCGATAGAAGCCCTCGACGGTGCGCTCGCCGGTGAAGAACGGCTGATCGATCGGGTCGACATCAGCGGTCACCAGGTCGGCCGCTTCCGCATCGGTGCGAGCCAGCAGCACGGTGGGCGTGCCCATGACGTCGGCAGCCAGGCGCGCGGCCACCAGCTTGGAGACGGCTTCACGCGTGGGCACCAGCACCTTGCCGCCCATGTGACCGCACTTCTTGGCGGCGGCCAGCTGGTCTTCGAAGTGCACGCCCGCAGCGCCCGCTTCGATCATGGCCTTCATCAACTCGAAGGCATTGAGCACGCCGCCAAAGCCGGCTTCGGCATCGGCCACGATGGGCGCGAAGTAGTCGATGTATCCCGCATCGCCGGGGGCCTTGCCTTCGCTCCACTGGATCTGGTCGGCGCGGGCGAAGGTGGCATTGATCTTCTTGACGACCTTGGGCACCGAGTCCACCGAGTACAGCGACTGGTCGGGGTACATCTCGCCATTGCTGTTGGCGTCACCGGCGACCTGCCAGCCCGAAAGGTAGATCGCCTTGAGGCCGGCCTTGACCTGCTGCATGGCCTGGTTGCCCGTGAGCGCGCCCAGCGAGTTGACGAAGGGCTCGGTGTGAATGAGGCTCCACAGCTTTTCGGCGCCGCGCTTGGCCAGGGTGTGCTCCACCTGCAGCGAGCCGCGCAGTCGCACGACGTCGGCGGCGGTGTAGCCCCGCTTGATGCCTTTCCAGCGGGGGTTCTCGGCCCAGTCTTTTTCAAGTTGGGCGATTTGCTGTTCGCGAGAGAGATGGGTCCAGTTGGTCATGGCGGGCTCCGGTTCGAGAGTTAAAGAAACGTGTAACGGTGCATCCACTCTAAGTCTTCTAGAAGACTCATCTCTTCTCTTATGTCTTATATAAGAGATAAATTTTATTGTTGAAAATCAATTGCTTGCGCTTCATATATTGCGATATGGAATCGTGCTTCTTATATTGAGAAATTCTGCGGCGTCGCACCATAGCCAATTCCCGCAATATGAAACGCAAACCGACATCTGAAATCCCCCCGGCGTATCGGGCATCATCGGCCGCGACGTTCCCGGCACACGCCCCTGCACACCCCACCGCCCTTGGTCCCCGCCCGCATCACCGCCTACGCCTGCCTGGCCCTGAGCATGTCGCTCGTGGGCAGCTACGTGGCCCTGTCCAAGCCGCTGGTGGCGGTGTTTCCCGTGATGCTGCTGGCGTGGCTGCGCTTTGGCATCGGCGCGCTGGCCATGGCGCACTGGCTGCCGCGCCCCGCCGACGAAGCGCCCCTGGACGGGCGCACGCGGCGCTTGTTGTTTCTCGAATCCTTCCTGGGCAACTTCCTGTTCTCGGTCTGCATGCTGTTCGGGGTGAGCCTGACTTCGGCCGTGTCGGCGGGCGTGATCATGGCCGCCATCCCGGCGGTGGTGGCGATCATGGGCCGCGTCTTCCTGGGTGAGCGCATCACGCGTCGCACCGGTCTGGCCATCGCCTGTGCGGCCGCAGGGATCGCCTTGCTGGCGGGAGGACGCACCACGGACGCCCCCAGCGCGTCGCCGAGCGCCTCCGCCGGCGCCGACCTGGCCTGGCTCGGCAACCTGCTGGTGTTCGGCGCGGTGCTGTGCGAGGCCGCTTATGCGGTGATCGGCAAGACCCTTACCGGCGCCCTCGGGCCGCGGCGCATCTCGGCCCTCATCAACCTATGGGGGCTGGCCTTGGTCACGCCCTTTGGCGTCTATGCGGCGTGGCGGTTCGACTTCGGCGCCGTGACGCCCGGCCTGTGGGGCCTGCTGCTGTTCTACGGCTTGGCCGCCAGCGTGTGGACGGTGTGGCTTTGGATGACGGGCCTGCGCCATGTGCCGGCGAGCCAAGCGGGCGTGTTCACCGTGATGCTGCCGGTGTCTGCCGCGCTCGTGGGCGTGCTCGCCCTGGGGGAATCGATGGGGCCGATCCAGTGGCTGGCGCTGGGCATTTCGCTGGCGGGCGTGGTGCTGGCAACCACCGCGCCCCACCGCTCTCCAGCGAAAACGCCTTCGCGACCGAAGAAAAAAAACGACATTCCCCAATGAAAAAAGCCATTTTTCGCTTGGAAACGTGTTTTTTCTCCTTTAGCATCCGCACTGCCCCGGGGAACTCACGTTCCCTCTGGCTTTCAACCAACTTCTAGAAGGAAATTCAACCATGGCAACTGCAAAGAAAGCTGCGGCGAAAAAAGCGCCCGCGAAGAAGGCTCCGGCGAAGAAAGTCGCTGCCAAGAAGCCCGCCGCCAAGAAGGCGCCGGCGAAGAAGGCCGCTCCGGCCAAGAAAGCCGCTGCCAAGAAAGCCCCGGCGAAAAAAGCCGCTCCCGCCAAGAAGCCCGCTGCGAAAAAGGCCCCCGCCAAAAAGCGCATCCCGAACCCCGCGTTCATGAAGCCCCTGACCCCCAGCGCCGCTCTGGCCGCCGTGGTGGGCAGCGCTCCCCTGCCCCGCACCGAGATCGTCTCGAAGCTGTGGACGTACATCAAGAAGCACAAGCTGCAAGACAATGCCAACAAGCGCATGGTCAACTCCGACGAGAAGCTCAAGGGCATCTTCGGCAAGTCGCAGGTCTCGATGTTCGAGATGGCTGGCCTGATCGGCAAGCACGTCAAGTAAGCCTCGCGCTTGCGAACGTCAAAGGGCCGCGCAAGCGGCCCTTTTTTCATGCGCGATCGCAACGCGCTTTCACACGCGCGCTCAGCGACGCATCGCGTTCTCGCGAATGGCACTGAGCGTGCTGCGGGTGGAGATCACCTCCGGATCGAGCATCACCTCGATCAGCGTACCCGTCTCGCGCGCCAGCGCCGCGCGCAGGGCCGGCTCGAAATCAGCGGTGCGCTCGATGCGCTCACCGGCCCACCCGTAGGCGCGCGCCAGGGCGACGAAGTCCGGGTTGACCAGGGCAGTGGCGTGCACATGCTGCGGGTACTCGCGCTCCTGGTGCATGCGGATGGTGCCCAGCATGCCGTTATTGAGCAAAACGATGATGGACTTGCCCCCGTACTGTGTGGCGGTGGCCAGCTCCTGCCCGTTCATCAGGAAGTCGCCGTCACCCGCGATGGTGAACACGGTGCGACCGGTCAGAAGGCTGGCGGCGATGCCGGCGGGCACGCCGTAGCCCATCGCGCCGCTGGTGGGGGCCAGCTGCGTCTTCAAGCCGCGGGCCAGGCCGTAGTGGCGAAAGAAGCGATGCATCCAGGTCGCGAAGTTGCCCGCACCGTTGGTCACCACCGCATCGGGCGGCAGGTGCTTTTGCACGGCGGCGATCAGTGCCGGCATGTCGATCGGACCCGGCAGGGGCTGGGGCTCGAGGTTGGACAGATAGTCGGCATGCGCCGCGGCCGTCCAGTCGGCCCAGGGCAGCTGCGGGGGCGCGGTCAGCACCTCCAGCGAGCGTGCCGCGGCGCTCATGCTGGCGTGAATCGCCAGATCCGCCTGGTAGACGCGGTGCAGTTCCTCGGCGCTGGCGTGGATATGCACCAGGGTCTGCGCGGAGCGGGGCGCCTGCAGCAGGGTGTAGCCGCCCGTGGTCATCTCGCCCAGGCGCGGTCCGATGGCGATCACCAGATCACTCTCGCGGATGCGGGCCGCCAGCTTGGGGTTGATCGCGATACCCACATCACCCGCGTACTGCGGATGGTGGTTGTCAAAGCAATCCTGGAAGCGAAAGGCGTTGCCCACTGGCAGCTTCCAGTTCTCGGCAAAGCGTTGCAGGGCCTGGGCGGCCTGCGGCGTCCAGCCCCCGCCGCCGGCGATCACGAAGGGCTTGCGCGCCGCCAGCAACATCTCGCGCAGACGACGCAATGAACCGGGATCACTCCAGGCCTCCACGGCTTCGACACGCGCCAGCGGGCGCGCCTGCACGGGCTGCGTGAGCATGTCCTCGGGCAAGACGACCACCACTGGCCCGGGCCGGCCGTTCATCGCGGTGGCGAAGGCGCGCGCGACGTACTCAGGAATCCGCTCGGCGCTGTCGATCCGCTCGACCCGCTTGGCCAAGCCCTTGGTGCTGGGGCCGAAGAAGCTCTGGTACTCGACTTCCTGAAAGGCCTCGCGATCGCGCTGGTCGCTGGCCACATCGCCGACGAAGATCACCATCGGCGTCGAGTCCTGAAAGGCGGTGTGAATGCCGATGGAGGCATTGGTGGCGCCAGGCCCGCGCGTGACAAAGCACACGCCCGGCCGCCCGGTGAGCTTGCCCGCTGCCTCGGCCATGAAGGCCGCGCCGCCTTCCTGGCGGTTCACGATGAAGCGGATCTGGTCCTTGTGGGCGTGAAAGCCGTCAAGCACGGCCAGGAAGCTTTCACCCGGAACGCCAAAGGCGTGGGTGACGCCCTGGGCGACCAGACATTCGACGAGCAGGTGACCGGCGAGGGGGGGAGCGGAAGAAGTCATGGAGCGCAACAGCCTTCAGGGCGTAACGGGCACGGGAGCGGGCGCGGTGCGGCGCACCTTGCGCACGTTCACCGCAGTGAAAATCAACAGACCCTGGAAGACAAACAGGCCCAGCCACACGCCCTGGTAGTGCTGGTGATCCAGCAGGCCACCGAACAGCGGGGCCGCCAGGGCTTGGCCAATGTCCAGCCCGGCGTACACCACGCCGTAGACACGGCCGGTGGCATGGTCGGGGGTCGAGCGCTTGACGATCAGGTCGCGCGAGGGACCGGCCAATCCGGTCGCCAGCCCCATCGCCCCGAACAAGGCGGGCACGGCCAGGGCTGGCAAGGGTGCGAAGCCAATGGCCAGCGCGATCGCAGCAGCCACGCCCAAGCCCGCCGCCATGATGCGCTCGCAACGCTGTGGGTCGGCCACCAGAAAGCCCCCCAACAGGATGCCGCAGGCACTGGCCACCATGTAGACGGTCACGCAGGCTGCGGCCAAGGCCAGGGGCACGCCATGGATCTGGCGCGCCGCCTCGGGCGCGAAAGCCTGCACCACGCTCAGGACGATGGAATACAGCAGGAAGAACATGAAGCACATCCACACCGAGGGAATGCGCAGGAAGGCGAAGCTGCCCTCCGAGTTCGCCACTTGCGTGGCCTGCGCCGTGGGCGCACGCAGCACGGGCAGGTCCAGGCGGTCGCGCCGCAGCCAGAGCACCGCCATGACGATCACCACAAACACCCCAGCGGCCATCAGCGCGACGCGCCAGGAGAAGGCCAGGGTCAACGGCACCAGAAAAGCGGGTGCCAAGGCCCAGCCCAGGTTGCCGCTGAGGCCGTGCACGCTGTAGGCATGGCCCAGACGCGGCGCACTGACCTTGCGATTGAGCAGCGTGAAATCCACCGGGTGAAAGACGGCATTGCCCGCGCCCGCGACCACGGCCCACAACGCCAGCAATTCATAGGACGTGGCGGCCGACATGCCGAAAGCGGCTACGGCGATCAGCCCGAGGCCGGCGAACAAGATATTGCGCGGGCCATAACGGTCCACCAGAAATCCCGAGACGGCCTGCATCGCGCACGACACCACGAAGAACAGCGTCATCAGGAAACCCAATTGGGCATAGCTCACCGAGAACGCATCCTTGAGCCAGGGGAACAGCGGCGCGAGAAACAGCTGGCTGAAATGGCTGACCAGGTGACCCAGGCTCACCAGGCCGATCACGCCGGCGTCGCTGCGCAGGCTGGAGGCCGTCGCGGGGGGGGAACTACGCATGTCCGAGATGCTAGCCGCAAACCCCGGGCGGCTCAGCCGAGGGCGCGCAGCAGGAGTCCGGCGGAGATGGCCAGGGCCATCCAGGCGAAGCCCTGCTGCAAGCGCGGCCCCGCCAGGCGCGCGGCGAACCGGCGCCCGGCCAGCAGTCCCACCAGCGCGCCGGCCGCGAACGGCGCTGCCAGCGCCCAGGGCACCTGGCCCGCCAGCGCGGCCTGCGCCACCGCGCCGCTAGAGACCAGGGCCAACACCCCCATTGAGGTGGCCACCACCGCCTTCGTCGGCAGGTTGGAGACCGACAGCAAGGCAGGGACCAGCACGAAGCCGCCGCCCACGCCCAACAGGCCTGACAGAAAGCCAGCCGTCGCACCGGCCAGCGTCAGGCGGACCGCGCAACGCGGGGTCCAGCGCAGGCGGCCTGTGCCCTCGTCCAGCAGGCAGGGGGCGCTGCCGCGCACGTCTGGCCCATCGCCCCGGAGGTCTTGCGCCGCCTGCCGCAGCATCCGCACCGACACGCCCGCCAGCACGAGGGCAAAAAGCGCCATCAGCGGGGCGTTGGGGATGCGCTGGGCCAGCCACAGGCCGGCGGGTGTGAGCAGCAGGCCAGACACGGCCATGAAGGCTGCAGCCTTGTAACGCAGCAGCCCTTGCCGCCAGCCCAATACCGCCCCGACGCCGGCCGCCAGGGCCACCGCCAGCAGGCCGATCGGTGCGGCCTGGGCCAGACCCAGGTGCAGACCGAACACCAGCAGCGGCACGGCAATGATCGCCCCGCCTGCACCCGTGAGGGCCAGCACCGCACCGACCCCGAGGCCAAGCAAAAGCGGCAGCAGGGAGGTCAGCAGGGTCACTGGGGGGCCGCAGGCTGGGCCGCTGGGCCCTGAGCGCTCAGCTCGTGCACCCACATGCCGGCCAGCATGGCCAGGGTGAACACCCAAGCCTGCCATTGGCCTGCGCCTGCCGAGACGATGGCAGGGCCCGGGCAAAAGCCCGCCAGGCCCCAGCCGGCGCCAAACACCAGACTGCCCACCACCAAGCGACGGTCGATGGCGCTGGCGCTGGGCAGGTGCATCGCGCCACCCAGGAAGGCGACGGTGCGCCGGCGGGCCACGGCAAAGGCGCCCACGCCTACGGCGATGGCACCGCCCATGACCAGGGCCAGCGACGGGTCCCAGGTGCCGGCCAGGTCGAGGAAGCCGATGACCTTGCCGGGGTCGGTCATGCCCGCCAGGATCAGGCCCAGGCCAAACAGCAGTCCGATAGCGAATTCAGTGAGTCGATGCATGGTGATTTTCCTTAGGACGTAGGGGCTCAAGCCAGCAGGTGGCGCATGACGAACACCGTGGCAAAGCCGGTGCCCATGAAAGCCAGGGTGGCGACCAGCGAGCGCGGCGACATCCGCGACAGACCGCACACACCGTGGCCACTGGTGCAACCCGAGCCGTATCGGGTGCCCCAGCCGACCAACAAGCCGGCCACCACCAGCAAGGCCGGGGTCGCATCGATACGCGGTACCACGGGCGCTGCGAACAGCGACCAGACGGCCGGCGCCGCCAGCAGACCCGCGATGAAGGCGATGCGCCAGCCCGCATCACCGGCACGCGGACGCAGCAAGCCGCCGAGGATGCCGCTGATGCCCAGCACGCGGCCATTGAGCAAAATGAACAAGGCCGAGGCCAGACCCAAAAGCACGCCGCCAGCCAGCGAGCCCCAGGGGGTGAAATGGTTCCAATCGATCGTCATGTGCTTCTCCTAGAGGCGGGGGTACGGGATTTTTTTACGGGGGCGCAGTACTGCTGGTAGAGAACTTCCATCACCGCCAGCGCCTGCGTGCTCTCCAAACGGTAATAGATGTTTTTGCCGTCGCGCCGGGTGTCGACCAGCCCCTCCTCTCGGAGCACCGCCAGCTGTTGTGACAAGGTGGGCTGCACGATGCCCAGCGCCTCTTGCAACTGCGAGACGCTGCGCTCGCCTTGCGCGAGTTCGCACAGGAGCATCAGGCGGTCGGGGTTGCCCAGCACCTTCATCAGGGCGCAGGCCTGCTCGGCGGCATGACGCAAGGCCTCCAGGGGCGCAGCGTGGGCGGGATGGGCGAGGACGGACATGGCTTGCAATTAATCTACTTTTCGATATATTATCAAATCATAGATTGATTGACAAGGAGTCCTGCATGCCCTCGACCGTTGAGCCCTTCTTCGACCCCGCCACCTGGACCTGGACCTATGTGGTGCATGCGGGCCAAGGCACGGCCTGCGCCATCATCGACCCGGTTTGGGACTACGACGCCAAGTCAGGCCGCACCCGCACGGACTCTGCGCAGCGCGTGGTCGACTATGTGCGTGCGCAGCGCCTGTCGGTGCAGTGGATCCTGGAGACCCATGCCCATGCCGACCACCTCAGCGCCGCGATCTGGCTGCGCGAGCAACTGGGCGGGCGCATCGGCATCGGCGGCCGCATCCCCGCGGTCCAAGGCGTATTCAAGAAGATCTTTCATCTCGAGCCCGAATTCGCCACCGACGGCTCGCAGTTCGACCATCTCTTCGCCGACGACGAGACCTTCGCCATCGGCGACCTGCCAGCCCGCGTCCTGAGCGTGCCGGGCCACACGCCGGCCTGCGTGGCCTACCAAATCGGCGATGTGGTCTTCGTGGGGGACACCCTCTTCCCGCCCGACGTGGGCACCGCCCGCTGCGACTTTCCCGGCGGCAGTGCGCAGACCCTGTACCACTCGGTGCGCAAGATCCTGTCCATGCCAGACGAGACCCGCCTGTTCATGTGCCACGACTACCCGCCCACCGACCGTGCGCCCCGCTGCGAAACCCGCGTGGCCGAACAGCGCGCCCACAACATCCACATTCACGACGGCATCACAGAGGACGCATTTGTCGCCATGCGAACGAAACGCGACGCGGGCCTGCAAATGCCCACCCTGATCCTGCCCGCCATCCAGGTCAACATCCGCGCCGGCCAGATGCCGCCGCCGGAGGCCAATGGCGTGAGCTACCTGAAGATCCCGATCAACGCGCTCTAATCCGGCCGCGCCATACTGGCGCCTTCACGAACAAGGAGACAGGCATGCAAGCGGTGGGAAAGATCGCCGTCGTCACCGGCGGTGCGAGCGGGATCGGCGAGGGTCTGGCGCGACGCCTGGCCGCCGACGGTGCGCGGGGTGTGGTGGTCGCTGATTTGGACCTGGCACGCGCCCAGGCCGTCGCCACCGACATCGGCTCGCAGGCCCTGGCCCTGCGCTGTGATGTGAGCCGCGAGGCCGACATTCAGGCCCTGGTGGCCGCCACCTGCGAGCGCTTCGGCCAGGTGGACATCTTCTGCTCCAACGCGGGCATCCTGGGGCGCCCCGGTGGCTTCGAGCTCGAGGATCCGCTGTGGGATTCGATGTGGCAGATCCACCTCATGGCGCATGTGTGGGCGGCGCGCGCCGTCGTGCCCGGCATGGTGGCTCGGGGCGAGGGCTTCTTTCTGGTGACGGCCTCGGCCGCTGGCCTGCTCAATATCGTCGAGAGCGCGCCCTACGCCGTCACCAAGCACGCGGCGGTGGGCTTCGCCGAGTGGCTGCGGATTGGCTATGGGCGACGCGGGGTGCGGGTGGCTTGCCTGTGTCCGCAAGGCGTGGACACCGCGATGACGCGCGGCGGCGCCGGATCGGCCGGCCACGACGGCATGCTCACCCCCGCGCAGGTCGCCGAAGAAGTGATGCAGACGATGCGCGAGGAACGCTTCCTCGCCCTGCCCCACCCCTCGGTCGCCCAGTACATGCAGGCCAAGGTGCAGGACTACGACCGCTGGCTAGGCGGCATGCAAAAGCTCTACGCGCAGCACATGGGCCCGACGCGCTGATGCGCCTTCGCGGCGCGTGCGCCGGCCTCAGGCTGGTGCCGCGTTGCCGAACTTGAAGAGTCCGGGTTCGCGCACCGGATCGACCTCCACCGGGATCACGCTCTTGGGCGGGAAGCGCCCCTCCAGAATCAGCTTGGACAGCGGGTTCTCGATCCGCTGCTGGATGGCCCGCTTCAAGGGCCGCGCGCCGAA
>JBIKUT010000333.1:0-3036 GCA_044347465.1 Ramlibacter sp. | reverse complement strand
GCGCGAGCGTCTGCGCGCGCTGGAGGTGCAATTGGCCGACCGTGTGCCCGATCGCACCCGCACCTTCACCACCCGCTGGACGGGGCAGGGCGTCGATACCGCCTACCTGGATGATTTCTGCGAGCAGTTCCTGCAGGACCAACAGGCGGTGATCGAGCGCGAGCTGCAGCAGGCCGTGACCGAGGAGGCGGGCGAGGTGCGGGCGCGGGCCCATGCAGATTTCGCGCGCGATCGGGCGCGCAATTTCCGTGGCCGCGTGGCCCTGCGCGCACGCATCGCGCGTTATGTGCAGGGCGCCAGTCAGGCGCCCTTGATCGTGTGCGGCGACGGTGGCACGGGCAAATCGGCCCTGATGGCGCAGGCCTTTCACGATGCGTCGGCCCAAGCCGGCAGCGCCGTGGTGATGGCGCGCTTCATCGGCGGCGTGCCCGGCACCGAAAACCTCTACAACCTCTTGACCTCGATCACCGCGGATCTCGCCCGCGCCTGCGACCAGACCGAGCCCGCACCGGCGCAGACCGTGCGCGCGGCGCGCGAGGCCTTTGCGACGGCGCTGACCTGGCCGACGGCGCAGCGGCCGCTGGTCCTGTTTCTGGATGCACTCGATCAACTCGAGCGCCAGGACGGCGCCTGGTTGCTCGATTGGTTGCCGACTGCACTGGGGCCGCACACCCGCGTGGTGGCCAGCACCCGGGGCGGGCCGGTACTGACGTCAGCGCGGCGCCGCTACCCCAAGAGCCTGCTGCAGGTGCCGGCAATGAAGCCGGCCGAGGCCCGGCAGATGCTGCAGGCCTGGCTGCAGGATGCGCGCGAAGCCCACTACAACGCGGGCATCGCGCCCTCGCGCGAGCGCCGGCTCACGCCCGCACAGCGCACCGCCTTGCTCACGGCTTTTGCCGAATCGGGCAAGCCCCTGTGGCTCAAGCTCGCCTACGAAGAGGCCCGGACCTGGCCCAGCTGGTTCGGCGAAGACGATCCCGCCCGTTTGAAGTTGCCCGGCACGGTCGAGGCCATGGTGCGCCGGGTGATCGGCGCGCGCCTGCTGGAGACAGACGACCATCCGGCCGTCTTCACCGGTCACGCCCTGGCCTACATCACCGCTGGGCGCATGGGCGTGTCTGAAGAGGAATTGGCGTATGCGCTGGCCACTAGCGCACCGGTGCGCCACGAGTTCGAGGCCCAGGTCGCGCGCACCGGGCAGCATTGGCAAGACGCCGACAAGCTGCCGCCGATCCTGTGGTCGCGCCTGTACTTTGACCTGCAGCCCTATTTGACCTGGGCCAGCATCGACGGGGCGCGCCTGTGTCGGTGGTTTCACCGCGAGTTCAAGGAGGAGATCGAGCGGCAGTTGCTTGGGACCGACGCCCAGCGCCGCGAAATCCACGGCCATCTGGCCCAGACCTTCGCGCAGTTGGCACCGCAAGGCGACGATCTGTTCGTGCACACCGATGCCAGCCGCCAGCAGCAGACGCCTGCGCTGCGTCGGGTGATGGAGCAGCCTTGGCAATTGACCCGCGCGGGCGAGCACGCGGCGGCCCGCCGCTTGCTGCTGGACTTCGGCTTTTGCATGGGCAAATGCGCAGCCAACCGTGCGCGCGATCTGTTCCTGGATGTCTTGGGCGTGGCTGCATACGGATCGGATACGGACTCGGTGCAGGCGCTCGAACGATTCTTGCGAACCCGTTTGCACGTGTTGGAGCGTGGCGAGCCCGATTGGCCCGCCCACCGCATCCTGCTGCAACTGGCCACCGACTATGGCCAGGACAACCCCATCACGCGGGCGGCGCGCCAGTGGATGGCCAATGCCCCAATCAATTGGTCGCGACTGGAGAAGGTGGTCTTCCAGCCGGAGGCGCCGCAGACGGGTGTGATGTGGGTGACTTCAGATCATTCGCATCGGCATGCCTATGCGCGCGGGTCGTCGGGCGTGACCGTCGACGCCGATGATCTGTGGACCTGGGACGCTGGGCATGTCTGCCACTGGGATCCTGCGACCGGTCAGGCCTTGCACATTGAGGCGCTGCCCCCCACCGAACGTCTGACGCCGGTAGGCAAGCTGGCCCTGGTCGTGGAGTCGGACAAGCGGGCCTGCGCCGTCTACCACGCCATGACGGGTCAGTGTCTGTGGCGCAAGCGTTTTCCCACGCCGGTGCGATGGGCGCAGGCGGTGGGTGACGACGCCATCGCCGTCATCGACGGCGCGCACACCCGCATCCTGGACCTGCAAGACGGCAGCCTGCGCCAAGAAATTGCGCACACCGAGAGCCAGTGGCCGGGTGCGCGCTGGAAGGACATGGCCGTCCAGGTCTGGGGTGGACGTTGGTTGATCTACCAGCACGCGCCCCGCAAGAAGCCGCAGAGGCAGGAGGTGCCCAGTGCCTCGCATCTGACGGTGTATGACCTGCAAGACAGCTGCCGGGTGTATGTCGATGACATCGAGGGCATCGAGCGGCCCTTGGACCATCACATGTCCTTCTTGTCCGAGCACAACCCCCTGGGCCTGCGCCTGCTGGGGGATCAGCTGATGCTGTGGGCGGGGCAGTGGCATGTGCTGGACCTGGGGGCGCCCATGATGGGGCTGCGTGACCTGGAGGCCACTCTGCGCACCAAGGTGCCGGCGGCGGCGGTGCAGCCGCAAGGCGTGAGTTTTAGCAACTGGGACGATTTCATCCCCTTGCAGTCCAACGACACCTATCAGGTGTTCAAGTTTGCGCACCTGCTGGTGGCCTGGGAGATGCACAGCGGCCGTGTGATCTACCGCGCGATCGAACCCTTGCTGCATCGGGAGTCACAGGCCATACGCTGGGGTGGTCCGAACAAGTTGGTCGTGCTCGGACACGAACGCAGTCGCGCGGTCGACCCGGAACACAACTTCGTGTGGCATCTGGACGACGACACGCACACGGTGCTGGCGGTGCCGGGGCTCGAGCGCCCCATCATCCTGGCCGCACGCGGGGATGTCCTGATCCTCAGTCGCGATTACCGCTATGACACCAACCAGGGCGATTACGCGCAGTCCGAGCCCTTGATCGCCCA
>JBIKUT010000028.1:0-11585 GCA_044347465.1 Ramlibacter sp. | reverse complement strand
CGCCTCGACGCTGGTGCGCCAGCGCTGCGCGCCGCTGGCCGCATCGAGCAACGCCACCTGGCCGTCGCTGGACGCCACGGCCACCTCGCTGCCGGTGACCTGCACCGACAGCGGCATCTGCACCGGCCCCAGACGCACGGTCCAGGCCTGTCGTACGCCCAGCAGGTTGGGACTGGGCGGCAGCTCGGCGGGCTTGGCCGGCGGCGGTGTGCCGCCCAGGAAGGTCGGCAGCATCGAGCAGCCACCCAGCGCGAGGGCAAGCGCCAGACAGGCGGCGACACGCGCCCCGCGCGCGTTGTGGCCGAGAGAGGCGACGCCCACGCTCATGGCTTGCTCACCCCGGCAGCCGGTCCAGCGGTCGGGACCGCCTTTTGCGGGTCGACGCCCAGCGCCGCGAGCTTGACCTCGACGAGGCGGCGGTAATCGACACGGGCCTCCAGACCCGGCAAGGCCTTGAGGTATTCGGCTTTGGCCTGCGCGGGCTTGCCTTGGAGCTGCAGGATGTCGCCCCGACGATCCGCCGCCAGCGGCTCGAACTCGGGGGGCATGGGCTTGGCCAACTGCGCCAGGGCGTCGTCGTAGGCCTTGGCATCGGCCAGCAGGCCTGCCAGGCGCAGTCGGGCGATGGACTGGTAGCCGGGGTCAGACGACTTCTCGGCGACCCACACCAGGGCCGCCTTGGCCTCCGGGGTCTTGCCGCCTTCCTGCAGGGAGCGCGCCGCCAGGAGCGCCGCCTGCTGCGCGTAGGTGGTGCCGGCGAATTTGTCGCGGATGTCGTCGAAGGCGCGCTGCACGCGGGTCTGGTCGCCCGTGGCGGCCGCGCGCTCGACCTCGGCATAGAGGGCGGAGGCCTGGCCCGCCTGGCGCGTCTGCCACAGGTTCCAGCCGTTGTAGCCTGCGAAGCTGCCGAGGACAACGATCAGCGCCCAGGAGATGAGGTTGCCGTATTTGTTCCAGAAGTGCTTGAACTGGTCAAGCTGCTCCTGTTCTTCGAGGTCGAGGTGTTGGGCCATGAGGTGTACGCGGTAAGCGCTCGATTGTAGTGAGGGCGGCCCTGCCGCCCGGGACGCACCCGGCTCAGGCTTTCAGGCCGACGCCCCACTGGGCAGCGGAGGTCAGAGGGTGACGCGCCTGCGCACCTGCGCCATCGCGCAAGGACTTGACCGTCACTTCGCCAGCGGCCAGTTCGTCGGCGCCGAAGATCAGGGCATGGCGGGCGCCGCTGGCATCCGCTTTTTTGAACTGCGACTTCATGCTGCCCAGGCCCTCGGCCGACGCGGCATGCATCTGCACCTTCAGGCCGGCTGCGCGCAAGGCCTGCAGCGTGCGCAAGACCACCGGCATGGCCGCCGCGTCGGGGACGATGGCATAGGCATCGGGTACCGGCTCGGGGATGGGCGCACCCTGCTCGCGCACCAGTTCGAGCACGCGCTCGACCCCCAGCGCCCAGCCCACCGCGGGCGCGGGCTTGCCGCCGATCTGAGCGATCAGGTCGTCGTAACGGCCGCCGGCGCAGATGGTGCCTTGCGCGCCCAGGCTGTCGGTGACGAATTCGAAGACGGTGAGGTTGTAGTAGTCCATCCCGCGGACCAGGCGCGGGTTGACGGTGTAGGCGATGCCATTGGCTTCGAGCATGGCCTTGACGCCGTTGAAGTGCGCCAGCGACTCGGCGCCCAGAAAGTCAATGAGGCGCGGCGCGCCCTGCACCATCGGCTGCATCGCGGGGTTCTTGGTGTCCAGAATGCGCAGCGGGTTGGTGTGCAGGCGGCGGCGCGCGTCTTCGTCGAGCACGTCGGCATGGCGCTCGAGGTAGGCGATCAGCTCGGCGCGGTGCTGGCGGCGCTCGGCGGGTTGGCCCAGGCTGTTGATCTCCAGGCGGATGTTCGACAGGCCCAACTCGCGCCACAGGGCGTCGGCCAGCAAAATGATCTCGGCGTCGACATCGGGGCCCGCAAAGCCCAGGGCCTCAGCGCCGATCTGGTGAAACTGGCGATAGCGCCCGCGCTGCGGGCGCTCATGGCGAAACATCGGACCCATGTAGTACAGGCGCTTGCCGCCGTCGTACAGCAGCGAGTGTTCGGCGACCGCGCGCACCACGCCCGCCGTGTTCTCGGGGCGCAGGGTGAGGTGCTCGCCGTTCAAGCGGTCTTCGAAGGAGTACATCTCCTTCTCGACGATGTCGGTCACTTCGCCCAGGCCCCGCACGAACAGCGCGGTGGGCTCGACGATGGGCGTGCGGATGTTGCGGTAGGCATAACGCGCCATCAGGGCGCGCACCGTGTCTTCGAACCACTCCCACTGGCCCGAGACGGGCGGCAGGATGTCGTTCATGCCCTTGACGGCGGTCAGGGGCTGGGCCTTGGCGGCTTTGTGCGTGTCGGTCATGCAGGAAGGGAAAACTCAGGCGGCCTCGGTCTGGCCAAAGCGCTTTTCGATGTAGGTCTCGACGAGCTGGTGGAAGTCGGTGACGATGGTCTCGCCGCGCAGCGTGGTGGCCTTCTCGCCGTCGATGTAGACCGGCGCCGCGGGCGCTTCACCGGTGCCCGGCAGGCTGATGCCGATGTCGGCATGTTTGCTCTCGCCAGGGCCGTTGACGATGCAGCCCATGACGGCCACTTTCAGGTTCTCGACGCCCGGATAGCGCTTGCGCCACACCGGCATCTGCGCGCGCAGGAAATCATCGATCTGCTTGGCCAGCTCCTGGAAGGTGGTGCTGGTGGTGCGGCCGCACCCCGGGCAGGCGGTGACGCTGGGCACGAAGTTGCGCAGGCCCAGGGCCTGCAGGATTTCAGAGGCGACCACCACTTCTTGGGTGCGCGACTCGCCCGGCTGCGGCGTGAGCGACACGCGGATGGTGTCGCCGATGCCCTCTTGCAGCAGCAGGCCCAGGGCCACGCTGGAGGCCACCGTGCCCTTGGTGCCCATGCCCGCTTCGGTCAGGCCCAGGTGCAGGGGGTAGTCGCAGCGACGGGCCAGTTCGCGATAGACCGCCACCAGGTCCTGCACGCCGCTGACCTTGCAAGACAGCAGAATCTGATTGGGGTCCATGCCCAATGCGACCGCGCGGGTGGCCGAGTCGATGGCCGAGGTGATGAGGGCCTCGTACATCACGGACTTGGCATCCCAGGGTTGGGGACGGCGGCCGTTCTCGTCCATCAGCTGCGCGAGCAGCTCTTGGTCCAGGCTGCCCCAGTTGACGCCGATGCGCACCGGCTTGTTCCAGCGCATGGCGGCTTCGACCATCTGCGCGAACTGCTTGTCGTGCTTGTCGCCCTTGCCCACGTTGCCAGGGTTGATGCGGTACTTGGAAAGGGTCTCGGCGCAAGCGGGGAATTCGGTGAGCAGGCGATGGCCGTTGTAATGAAAGTCGCCCACCAGCGGCACGTCGATGCCCATGCGATCGAGCTGCTCGCGGATGTAGGGCACCTGCTGCGCGGCCTCGGGGGTGTTGACGGTGATGCGCACCACCTCGGAGCCGGCCACCGCCAGTTCCTTGACCTGGATGGCCGTGGCAATCGCGTCGGCGGTGTCGGTGTTGGTCATGGACTGCACACGCACCGGCGCGTCGCCGCCCACGGTGACAACGCGCGAGCCCCAGACCACACGGGCCTGGCGCGAGCGGCGCGGCATGGGTGCGGCGCCGGGAATGGGCAAGGAAGTGGAGGTCATGGCTAGCGGGCGGCGGAGGCCGCAGGTTGCGATGAAGCGGGACGGGCGGGGGTCGGTGTCGGCACCGGGGCGGCAGAGGCCGCAGGCGCTGCGGGGGCCGGCACCGAGGGCACCATCAAGGGCGTGACCGACTCGACCACGATCTTGTCAGAGGCCGTGGGCGCGGCCGGGGCGGCAGCCGGCTGCGCAGCGTCCGAGACGGGGACGCTGTCTTGCTGGATCTCGGGCACGACGATGAGAGCCAAGGCGGCCAGCAGCAGCAGGACGGCGGCCAGCACCGGCGGGCGCAGCAGGCGCTCGCGCCAGGCCAGACCGCCCACAGGGGTGGAGTTGCGAAAGGGCTCGTTGATGCCGACGTTGTCCGAGACCGCGCGGGGCGTACCCTGGGGCAGCGCCGCGAGGATGGGCTTGGGATCGAGCTTGAGTTGGCGGCAGACGCTGCCCGCCAGGGCCCGGGCGAAGGTGTGGTCGGGCAGCAGGTCAAAACGCCCCTGTTCCAGGGCCTCCAGCTGGCGCACCGGCACCTTCAGGGCCACGGCCAGCGCAGCGACGTGCACACCCGCCTGCTCGCGCGCCTGTCGCAGCATGGCACCCCCGCCCTGCGGCTGCGGTACGGGGTCGACTGTCTCACTCATCAAAGATTCCCTTGTCATAGGCGGTGAGCTCCCGCGATTGCGGGTAGCGTTTGCGCAGCTGGTCCACGAGCTGCTGCATGGCGACCGGATCGCTCAGGCGCCGCTCGACGCGGATCCCCAGCCACAGCGATTCGGCATTGGCGCTGTCGCTGTTGTTCAGGCGCCGGATGTAGAAGCGGGCGCGGGTGAGGTCGCCCTGGCGGTACAGAAGCTGGGCCAGGTTGTAGCCGATCAGCGGGTTGGCGGCGTCGAGCTCGTAGGCGCGGGTCAGGCTGTCCTGGGCCGGGGCCAGGCGACCGGCTCGGGCCTGGCACACACCCTGGGCCAGGTAGGTGCGGGCGCGCGCCGGGTAGACCGGGCTGGCCAAGGCTTGCCCGAAGGCCCGCTCGGCTTCGTCATGACGGCCTTGGCCGCAGACCAGCCAGGCGTAGTTGTGCAGGGTGTCGGGATCGCGCGGGCTCAGGGCCAAGGCGCGCCGGAAACTGTCTTCCGCCTGCCGGGGATCGTTCAGGCGCAGGTAGATCAGGCCGCGCAGGTTGTAGGCCGGCGCGTACAGCGGGTCATGGCCCAGGGCCTGTTTGACCTCGTCCAGCGCCACCTCGGTGCGACCTTCTTCGAAGTACCCCACCGCCAGCTCGGTGCGGATACGCGCCCGTTTGCGCGCGGGCGATTCGTCGGATTCGGTGATGGGGTCCGCGCCGGCGGCAGAAGTGCCCACGGGCGCCGCGCAGCCCGTGAGGGCGAGCAGCGCAGCCACCAGGCCCAGGCAGGCCAGGCCGCGCAAGACGGCCGCAGCACCTAGCCCTGACGCGCTCCTCATGCGAGGCCCTCCTTGGCCACCGGATCGGCCGGCACCGGGGTAAGCATGACCGTGCGTTGCGCGGCGATCCGATCGCCGACGCGCGTTCGATCGCGCACATCGCCTGCCAACTGGCCGCAAGCCGCGTCGATGTCGTCGCCGCGGGTCTTGCGGATGGTGGTGACGATACCAGCATCGCTGAGCACCTTCGCGAAGGCCTGTACCTGCTGGTTCGGGGAGCGGTTCAGGCCGGAAGCCGGGAAGGGATTGAAGGGAATCAGGTTGAGCTTGCAGGACACGGCCTGATCGCGCACCAGGGCGACCAGGGCGCGGGCGTGCTCGGGCTGGTCGTTGACGCCGTCGAGCATGCAGTACTCGAAGGTGATGAAGTCGCGCGGCGCGTGCGCCAAGTAGCGCTTGCAGGCCTGCATCAGCTCGACCAGCGGGTATTTGCGGTTCAGGGGGACCAGGGGGTCGCGCAAGACGTCGGTGGGCGCATGCAGGGACACAGCCAGCGCCACCGGGCAGTCCTGGCCGAGCCGGTCCATCATGGGCACCACACCCGAGGTGGACACGGTGACCCGCCGGCGCGACAGGCCGTAACCATGGTCATCGAGCATGGTGCGCAGCGCCGGGATCAGGGCGCTGTAGTTTTGCAAGGGCTCGCCCATGCCCATCATCACCACATTGGAGATGACGCGCTCGGACGTGGCCAGGTGCTGGCGCAGGAAATGCTCGGCAAACCAGAGCTGGGCGACGATCTCGCCGGTGGTGAGGTTGCGGGCGAAGCCCTGGTGGCCGGTGGAGCAAAAGCGGCAACCGACCGCGCAGCCCGCCTGAGACGAGACGCACAGGGTGCCGCGGTCGTCTTCGGGGATGAAGACGGCTTCGACGGCGTTGCCGGCGCCGACGTCAAACAGCCACTTGATGGTGCCGTCGGCGGATTCGTGCTGGGAGATGAGGGGCAGGCCCTCGATGCGGGCGGCCGACTCGAGCTTGGCCCGCAGGGACTTGGCCAGATCGGACATCTGGCTGAAGTCCGAGGCGCCGCGCTGGTGGATCCAGCGAAACAACTGGGTGGCGCGAAAGCGCTTTTCACCCAGGCCTTCGCAAAAGGCGGCCAGACCCTCGAGATCGAAGTCGAGAAGGTTGGCCGTCATGGCATGCGCCGTCCCGTTTTAGCGGGCGTAGACGTTCATGCCGGCGAAGAAGAAGGCGATCTCGACGGCGGCGGTCTCGGGCGCGTCGGAGCCGTGCACGGCGTTGGCGTCGATGCTGTCGGCGAAGTCGGCGCGGATGGTGCCCTTGTCGGCCTTCTTGGGGTCGGTGGCGCCCATGAGCTCACGGTTCTTGGCGATGGCGTTCTCGCCCTCGAGGGCTTGAATCATGACGGGGCCCGAGATCATGAAGTCCACCAGGTCCTTGAAGAAGGGGCGGGCCTTGTGCACGGCGTAGAACTGCTCGGCCTCGCCACGCGAGAGGTGGGCCATGCGGGCGGCGATCACCTTCAGACCGGCACCTTCAAAGCGCGAGTAGATCTGGCCGATCACGTTCTTGGCGACGGCGTCGGGCTTGATGATGGACAGGGTGCGTTCGATGGCCATGGCAATTCTTTCTTGGATGATTTCCGGGAGCAGGACAAAAGGTCTCGGGCAGCCGACGCGGGCCAGGGCCCGCAGCGCACCCGAAAGTACGGCAAAGCCTCGGATTTTAACCTATGGGACAGCGTTTCAGCGCCCGCCGCGCCGCGAGCCGCCGTTTCCGCGCCGCGGGCCGCCGCCGGGGCCCTGACCCTGGCGTTGCCGGGTGAAGCTGTCGGCGCCGATATAGCCCAAAGAGGTCTTCATCGGGTCGGGCTGACCGCCGCCGCCTGCCCCCCCGCCGTTACGGTCTTTGCCACGCGGACCGCCCTTGTTGCGCCCGCCGCCGCCCCCACCGCCGCCGCCTGGGGCACCGTTGGGTCGGCCGCGTCGGGGTGCGTTGTTGTTGCGACCCGGCCCGGCCTCGCCTTGCGGCGCCCCGCGGTCGGCGCCCTCGCCGCCCACGGCCTGGACCAGGCTGCGGATGTCTCGCTCGTCCAACTCCATCCAGGCGCCGCGCTTGAGGCCGCGCGGCAGCACCATGGCGCCGTAACGAATCCGGATCAGGCGGCTGACCGCATGGCCCACCGCTTCAAACAGGCGTCGCACTTCGCGGTTGCGGCCTTCGGAGATGGTGACGCGGTACCAGGTGTTGGCGCCCTCGCCGCCGCCGTCTTCGATGGATCCGAACTGAGCGCGGCCATCATCGAGCGAAATGCCTTCGAGCAGCCGTTGCTTTTCGTCGTTGCTCAGAGCGCCCAGCACCCGCACGGCGTACTCGCGCTCCAGGCCAAAACGCGGATGCATCAGCTTGTTGGCCAGCTCGCCGGAGCTGGTAAAGAGCAACAGGCCTTCGGTATTCAGGTCCAGGCGCCCCACGGATTGCCACTTGCCGTGGTACAGGCGCGGCAGCTTGCGAAACACCGTGGGACGGTTTTGCGGGTCGTCATGGGTGACGACCTCACCCACCGGCTTGTGGTACGCGATGACGCGCGCCGGCGGCGGCGCGATGCGCACGCGGATGGGCTTGCCGTTGACCTTGATCTGGTCGCCAAACTGGATGCGCTGGCCGATGTGGGCGGGCTCGTTGTTGACCGAGATACGGCCCTCGGTGATCAGCTGCTCCATCTCCAGGCGCGAGCCCAGGCCGGCCTGTGCCAGCACCTTGTGCAGCTTGGGGGTCTCGGGCTGGGGGGCGAGTACGCGCTTGGCAAGCGCAAGGTCGGGGCTTTGCTCGTCGGCGTCGTAGCGGCCGGACACCACGTCCTCGAAGCGGGTGGCCTCGGTCGCTTCTGTCGTTTCCGCCGGTTCCAGGGCCTGGGCAGGCGCTTGGGCGCCGGGCGTGGGCACGGCAGAGACTTGCGGTCGCTCGGTGCCCGGGGTGTCGTTGTCGGGCAGGGAATCGGTCATGGTGTGGGGGGAGGAAGGTCGGCACCGGCCTCGGGGGCGTCGTCACCCTCGGCAGGGGGAGCCCATGGGGACGCGTCGTCGGCAGCGGCCTGCGGCTCGGCGCCATCGGTCTCGTCGGCCAGCACCAGGGGCTCGGCGCCGCCGGCAGCGGCTTCGAGGGCGGCCAGCGGGTCGGACTCGAGGTCGGTATGCACGGCATCGCCCTCGCCGCCGGCCAGCGAGGCCAGCAACTGCGCTTGCTGGGAGGGGTTCTCGATCGCCGGCAACTGGTCCAGGGACGCCAGACCCAGGTCGTCCAGGAACTGGCGGGTGGTGGCGAACAGGGCCGGGCGGCCCACGGCCTCGCGATGGCCGATCACCTCGACCCAGCCGCGGTCTTCGAGCTGCTTGAGGATCAGGCTGTTGATGGTGACGCCGCGGATGTCTTCCATGTCGCCGCGGGTGACCGGCTGGCGGTAGGCGATGATGGCCAAGGTCTCCAGCGCGGCGCGGGTGTACTTGGGCGGCTTCTCGGGATGCAGGCGGTCCAGGAATTCGCGCATCTCGGGGCGGCTCTGAAAGCGCCAGCCGCTGGCCACGCTCACCAGCTCCACGCCGCGCGGGGCCCAGTCATCCTGCAGGTCCTGGAGCAGCGTCTTGACCGTGTCGGCGCCCAGCTCGTCGTTGAACAGCACGCGCATTTCGCGCAGCGTCAGCGGCTGGGAGGAGCAGATCAGGGCCGTTTCCAGGACGCGCTTGGCATCCGAGGTATTCATGTTGTCGTGTCGAAGGAAAAGGCCGCCGCTTCGGCCGCCGAGGTGCCTGCGCGGCACCCGCCTGAAGGGATTCCAAAAAGGGAGGGGAACAGGCCCGCAACCCCTAGGACCGTAGGGCCTCATTGTAGCCCAGGCCCCAGGCGGACAAGGCCTGCGCCAGGTCGGTGGGCACAGGCGCCAGGAAGGCCAGCGGCTGGCCCGTGGCCGGGTGCGTGAAGGCCAGCCGGTAGGCGTGCAGGGCCTGCCGCGTGAGGCCGGCGGCCGGTGTGCCGCCGTAGACGGTGTCGGCCACCAGCGGGTGGCCCAGGTGAGCCATGTGGACCCGAATCTGGTGGGTGCGGCCGGTGCGCAGGGTGCAACGCACCCAGCAGCCCGCGTCGGCGGTGGCCAGCAGCTCGATGTGGGTGGCCGCGGGTTTGCCGCCCTCGCGGGCCAGGTCGACCACCGCCATGCGCAAGCGGTTGCTGCTGTCACGGCCGATCGGGGCCTCGACCTCGCGCGGCGACAGGCCCCGCCAGGGCCGATGCCCGAGCGCCAGATACTGGCGCGAGACCTCGCGCGCCGCAATGAGGCGCACCAGGGCGTCCATGGTGGGTCGATCGCGGGCAACGACCATCAGGCCGCTGGTGTCCTTGTCCAGGCGATGCACGATACCGGCGCGCGGCAAGGTGGCGGCCCGCGCATCGCGCGCGAGCAGGCCATTGAGCAAGGTGCCGCGCCAATGCCCGGGCGCCGGATGGACCACCAGGCCGGGCGGTTTGTTGACCACCAAGAGGTGGGCGTCCTCGTACACCACCTCCAGCGCCATGGGCTCGGGCTGAAAGGCCTGGCTCTGGGGGGTGGGCCGCAACTCGACCTGGCCGCGGTCGCCCGCCTTGACCCGCTGGGCACTGCGCAAGATCGGCTGGCCATTGACCTGCACCGCGCCATCGGCAATCAGCTGCTGCAGGTAGCTGCGCGAGAACTCCGGTACCTGCGCCGCCAGCACCCGGTCCAGGCGCTCGCCGTGACCCTGGGCATCGACCGCGAAGGCGCGCAGCTCGCTCTCGCCTTCGGACCCCGCCTCGAGGGGCGCGTCCAAGGGCACGTCCAGGTCGGTCTCAGAGGGGTCGGCCGATATAATCGATGTGGTTTTACTCAAGGGAACCTGCGTCATGCTGCGTGTGAAATTATCGACGGTCAGCGCTCTCGTGCTGGCTTGCGGCATGGCTTTGCTCTCGGGGTGCGCCTCGCTCAAGGACGATCCGACCGAAAAGTGGAGCCCCAACAAGATTTACGCCGAGGCCAAGGACGAACTGCGAAGCGGCGCCTACGAGAAAGCCATCGGCCTGCTCGAGAAGCTCGAGGGGCGCGCCGCCGGTACGCCGCTGGCCCAGCAGGCCCAGCTTGAAAAGGCCTACGCCCAATACAAAAGCGCCGAGCAGGCCCAGGCCACCGCCACCCTCGATCGCTTCATCCGTCTGCACCCCGCCAGCCCGGCCCTGGATTACGCCCTGTACCTCAAGGGCCTGGTGACCTTCAACGACGACCTGGGGATGCTCTCCTTCCTGACCCGCCAGGACCTGTCTGAGCGCGATCAGAAAGCGGCCAAGGAATCGTTCGAGTCTTTCAGGGAATTGGTCACCCGCTTCCCCGAGTCACGCTACGCAGTCGATGCGCAATCGCGCATGGTCTATATCGTCAACTCCTTGGCCCAGTACGAAGTGCACGTGGCCCGCTACTACTTCCGCCGCGGCGCGTATGTCGCGGCCATCAGCCGCGCCCAACTGGCGGTGACCGACTACCAAAACGTGCCGGCCATTGAAGAAGCCCTGTACATCATCCACCGCTCCTACGACGCCCTGGGCATGCAGCAAATGGCGGCCGACGCCCGACGCGTGCTGGAGCGCACTTACCCCAAAACCGAATTTCTCACGCGCGGCTTCAGGTCCAATCCGGATCCGTGGTGGAAGCTGTGGTGACCGCCAGGTCCTCCAGAGCCTGCGCATAGCCCTCGGGGGTGGTCAGACGCCGCATGGGCGGCAAAGCCGCCAGCAGACGCCGCCCGTAGCCCATGCTCACGAGGCGGCTGTCGCAGATCACCAGCACCCCCTGGTCCGACTCGCGCCGAATGAGGCGCCCTGCCCCTTGCTTGAGTGACACCGCGGCCTCGGGCACGTGGTAGTCATTGAAGGGATTGCGCCCCTGCGACTGCAGGCGCTGCGAGCGGGCCTGCACCAGCGGGTCGCCCGGGGGCGGAAACGGCAGCTTGTCGATCACGACCAACTGCAGGGCGTCGCCCGGCACATCCACCCCCTCCCAGAAGGAGGCGGAGGCAACGAGCAGGCAACCTCGGCCACCGCCGGTCGCGGCTTCACGGAAACGCTCGATCAAACGTCGCTTGGTCCCCTGCCCTTGCACCAGCACCTCGACGTCGCGGCTGCCCTCGAAGCGCGCTTGCAGCGACTCGCCGATCGTCCGCAGCGCGCGCAGCGTGGTCGTGAGCACCATGGTGCGCCCGCCCAGTCGTGCGGCCCCCTGCGCCGCGAGATCCGCCACACGGGCGCTGTGCGTGGGGTCGCCGGGCCGGGGCAAACCCGGTGGCACGTAAACGGCCGCTTGAAGGGCGTAGTCAAACGGGCTGTCCACGCGCAGCACCCGCGCATCGGTCAGGCCACACGGTTCGGTGAACCAGGACAAGCGCGTGTCGTCGCCCAAGGTGGCCGAGGTGAAGATCCAGCTGCGAGTGGACGCAGGC
>JBIKUT010000332.1:0-3050 GCA_044347465.1 Ramlibacter sp. | reverse complement strand
CGATGATTTTTCAAGAGCCCATGACCGCGCTGAACCCGCTGTACACCGTGGGCGACCAGGTGGCCGAGGTGCTGCAGCTCAAACGCGCCATGGGCCGCCGCGAGGCCTGGGAAGCGGCCGTCGAGGCCCTGGCCGCCACCGGTATCCCCGATCCGGCGCGGCGCGCCCAGGCCTTTCCCCACCAGCTCTCGGGCGGCCAGCGCCAGCGCGCGATGATCGCCATGGCCCTGGCCTGCCGCCCGCGCCTCTTGCTGGCGGACGAACCCACCACCGCACTGGACGTCACCCTGCGTGGGCAGGTGCTCGACCTGCTGTCCGACTTGCAGCGTCAAACCGGCATGGCGGTTCTGATCATCACCCACGACCTGAATCTGGTGCGCAAGTTCGCCGACCGCGTGGCGGTGATGGAAGGCGGGCATCTGGTGGAACAGGGCGCCGTGGGCGAGGTCTTTGCCGCGCCGCGCCATCCCTACACCCGCAAGCTGATTGAGAGCCGCCCGGTGCGAGACGGGATGGTCGATGAGGCGCCCCAGCAGGCGCCGCCGATCTTGCAGGCCAGCGGACTGCGCGTGGGTTACTCCGTGCCGCTGCCCGGGCTCAAGGGATGGTTCAAGCGCGGCGAGTACGTGGCGGTGCAGGGCGCCGACTTGCGTCTGCAGCCCGGGCGCACGCTGGGTGTGGTGGGCGAGTCCGGTTCGGGTAAGTCCACCCTGGCTCTGGCGGCGCTGGGCCTGCTGCCGCATCAGGGGCAGCTGCAGATCGCGGGCGGGGCCTGGAGTGACAACGCCACCGCCAACCGCGCCCTGCGCCGCGCGGTACAGGTGGTCTTTCAGGATCCGTTTTCCTCGCTGTCTCCGCGCATGACCGTACAGGAGATCGTGGGCGAGGGCCTGCTGGTGCACGAGCCGCAGCTGCCCGAGGCGGCGCGCCGCGAGCGCATCGTGCAGGGGCTGGCCGAGGTGGGCCTGACCGAGGCGCAGTTTCCCGGCCTCTTGGCCCGCTACCCGCACGAGTTTTCAGGCGGGCAGCGGCAGCGCCTGGCGATTGCCCGCGCCCTGATCGTGCAGCCTCAGCTGCTGGTGCTGGACGAACCCACCAGCGCGCTGGACGTGACCATCCAGCAGCAGGTTCTGCGTCTGCTGCAGCGGCTGCAGCGAGAGCGCAACCTGAGCTATCTCCTGATCACCCACGACGTGGAGGTGATTCGCGCGATGGCCCACGACGTGCTGGTGATGAAGGACGGCCAGATCGTGGAGGCCGGCTCGGTCGATGAGGTCCTGGGCCGCCCGCGCGAGGCCTACACCCAGGCCCTGGTGGCGGCGGCCACCTGAGGGCGTGCGATGTCGGCAGACGGGTCTCCAACGCCCACCCCGATCCCGCCCTCTGAGGTCGAGGTCACGGCCATGCGGGCCCAGGGCGCGGGCGGGCAGAACGTCAACAAGGTCTCCAGCGCCATCCACCTGCGGTTTGACATCGCGCGGTCGTCGTTGGCGGACGACCACAAGGCCCGCCTGCTGGCCCTGCGCGATCAGCGCATCACCCGCGACGGGGTGCTGGTGATCAAGGCCCAGACCCACCGCAGCCAGGACATGAACCGGGCCGAGGCCTTTGGGCGGCTGCAGGAGCTGGTCGACAGCGTGGCCCGTCCGCCCCGGGTGCGGCGGCCCACCCGACCCACCGCCGCCTCCCGGGCCCGGCGGGTGGACAGCAAGAAGCTGCGATCGGCCACCAAGCTGCTGCGGGCCAAGGTGGCTCCCTGAGGCCAAAAAAGGGAGTAAATCGATTCCAAGTGCCTGATTTTCCTAGTACAATTTGCCATCGACGACCAAAACGGGCGGTTCCCCACCGCCCGTTTTTTTTGGTCGCTCGTTTTGTAGGAACTCCGGATCAACGTGGCGTTACAGGACACCGTCGAACACATCGTGACAGGCCTCGGCTACGAGTTGGTGGAGCTTGAGCGCTCCGCCGGCGGGTTGCTTCGCGTCACCATCGACCTGCCCTGGGCACCCGGGGCCGAGCAGTTTGTCAACGTCGAGGACTGCGAAAAGGTCACCCGCCAGCTGCAGTTCACGCTGGAAGTCGAAGGCGCCGATTACAAGCGGCTGGAGGTGTCCTCGCCGGGCATCGACCGTCCGCTTCGCCACGAGCGCGATTACGAGCGCTTCGAAGGCGAGCTGGTCGACCTGACCTTGAAGGCGCCCATGGGCGCCGCGGCCGCCGGTCAGGTGGCGGCCAATCGCAAGAAGTTTCGCGGCACGCTCGAGCGCGCCGCACCCGGCACCGGCTGGCAGATCACCTGGCGTGACGAGCCGCAGGTCAAACCGGGACAGAAAGTTAGCAAGAAGAAGGAGCCGGCGCCGCTGCAGGTCCTGGGATTCCAGCTCGATGAGCTCAAGGAAGCCCGCCTGGCGCCGGTGGTGGATTTCAAGGGGCGACGCCCCAAGTCAGATGCAGGAGAGTCGTGACATGAATCGTGAAATGTTGATGCTGGTCGAAGCCATCTCGCGCGAGAAAAACGTCGAACGGGACATCGTGTTTGGTGCGGTCGAATCCGCACTGGCCCAGGCCACCAAGAAGCTGTACCCAGGCGAGGTGGATATCCGCGTCGCGGTTGACCGCGACAGCGGCCAGTACGAAACCTTCCGTCGCTGGTTGGTGGTGCCCGACGACGCCGGCCTGCAAAACCCGGACGCCGAAGAACTGCTGATGGACGCGCGTGACCGCGTGGCCGACGTGGAAGAGGGCGACTACATCGAGGAGCCGATCGAGTCGGTGCCGATCGGTCGCATTGGCGCGATGGCGGCCAAGCAAGTCATCCTGCAAAAGATCCGCGACGCCGAGCGCGAGATGCTGCTCAACGACTTCATGTCGCGCGGCGAAAAAATCTTCGTCGGCACCGTCAAGCGCATGGACAAGGGCGACATCATCGTCGAGAGCGGTCGCGTCGAAGGACGTCTGCGTCGCACCGAGATGATCCCCAAGGAAAACCTGCGCAATGGCGATCGGGTTCGCGCAATGATCATGGAGGTCGACCTCACCCTGCGGGGCGC
>JBIKUT010000027.1:0-11609 GCA_044347465.1 Ramlibacter sp. | reverse complement strand
CGACCTACGCAAGCTGTTCGTCAAAGAGACCGGCGCCAGAGAGCGCGCTGACTTCGCAGGCGCAGCTGAAGGCCTGGAGGTCGAGTACCAACGCTTGATCACCACGCAGTTTCGGCGGCTCGGGATCCACGAGGACTGCGTGACGATCGATGTGCGACGCATCGGCCACGGCCCCCATGGATTTGACGTGCTGGTGGGGATGGTGCGCCTGTATCGCTGGGAGCGGACCTCGGGCTTGCGCCTGCTGATTGGACTGCCGCTCATTGAGTCCCGCGTACGTAAGCTGGTGCGCAGCACCTGGCTGGCCGATTACAGCCACTTCGGCGGCCTATGGATCCATGCCGCGGAGCACCTGCATGAAGAACCCGGGACCGAAGAATTGCGCGAGCTGCTGATGACGCTCACACCGCCTCAGACGCCCGCGTCGGCGCAGACGCCCACCCCACATCCCTTCGCCGACGCCACCCCCTCAGACCGAGACGAAGCCACGCATACGGCCCCGGTATCCGGCTGAAGCGATACTCGGCTTCGTGCCGTCCTCTCCTCGTTTTTTCCGCGCATTGCGTTGGCTGCTGACCGCTGTCGCAGCAGCGCCCGGCTTGGCGCAAGCCCAGGACGTGACCGTGGCCGTGGCCGCCAATTTCGCTGCGCCCATGCGCCAGATCGCGGCAGCCTTCGAACGCGAGACCCGCCACCGGGTGGTGGTGGCGATCGGGTCCACCGGCAGCCTCTATGCGCAGATCCGCCACGGCGCCCCCTTTCACGTGCTGCTGGCGGCCGACGCCGTCACGCCGCAGCGACTCGAGCAAGAGACCTTGGCGGTGGCGGGCTCGCGCATCACCTATGCCGTGGGGCGCCTGGCGCTTTGGAGCGCCACGCCGGGCCTGGTGGACGACCAGGGGCAGGTGCTGCGCTCAGGGCGCTTCGAGCGCATCGCGATTGCCAACCCGAGGCTGGCCCCCTATGGCCTGGCCGCGACGCAGGTGATGGAGCGACTGGGCGTGCACGCGGCGCTGCGCGCGAAGTGGGTGCAGGGCGAGAGCGTGGGACAGGTGCACCAGTTCGTGGCCAGTGGCAATGCGACGCTGGGGTTTGTGGCACTCGCACAGATCCAGGTCGATGGACAGATCTCGCAGGGATCAGCCTGGGTGATTCCGACCGAGTGGCATGACCCGATTCGGCAGGACGCGGCGCTTCTGATGCCCGGGCGTGATCATGCGGGCGCACGGGCTTTCCTGGCGTATCTGCGCAGCGCGCCGGCGCAGGCGATCATCCGCGCGCACGGCTATCTGATCCCCTCCCCTTGAACGCCGCAACGCCCGCACGACGATGCATCTGACACACGATGACCTGCACGCGCTGTGGTTGACCCTGCGCCTGGCCAGTCTGACCACGCTGATCCTGCTGGTGCTGGCGACGCCTCTGGCTTGGTGGCTGGCGACGACGCGCAGCCGGTGGGCCGCACCGGTGTCGGCGCTGGTGACGATGCCGCTGGTGCTGCCGCCCACGGTGCTGGGGTTTTACCTGCTGGTGAGCCTGGGGCCTCAGGGCTGGGGCGGCCAGTTCACGCAGTCGCTCGGGCTGGGCCTGCTGCCCTTCACCTTCAGCGGGCTGGTGATAGCCTCGGTAATCTACTCGCTGCCCTTCGCGGTGCAACCCCTGCAGCGCGCCTTCGAGGCGGTGGGGCGACGGCCACTGGAAGTCGCGGCGACGCTGCGCGCCAGTCCACTGGACGCGTTTTTTAGCGTGGTGCTGCCGCTGGCCCGACCCGGCCTCGTGACCGCGGCCATCTTGTCGTTTGCCCATACGGTGGGCGAGTTTGGCGTGGTGCTGATGATCGGCGGCAACATCCCCGAGCAGACGCGGGTGGTGTCCACGCAGATCTATGGCCATGTCGAAGCCCTCGATTACGCGCAGGCGCATGGTTTGTCGGCGGCGATGGTGGCGTTTTCCTTCGTGGTGTTGATGGCGCTGGCTCTGGTGAATCGGCGTACGGCGCGCGTGGCGGCATGAACGACGCGACGAACCGCATTCGGCTGGCGCTCACGCGCGAGACCGGCTTTCAACTGGACATCGACCTGCAGTTGCCGGCTCAAGGGATCTGTGTGCTGTACGGGCCCTCGGGCTGCGGCAAGACGACGGTGCTGCGTTGCGTGGCGGGTCTGGAACGTGCGCCGCAGGCCACCATCGAGATCGCAGGTGCGAGCTGGCAAGACAGCGCGCGTGGAAGCTGGGTGTCCACCTGGCAGCGGCCCGTCGGCTATGTGTTTCAAGAGGCCGGTCTGTTCGACCATCTCGATGTGAAAGGGAATCTCGCGTACGGGCACAAGCGCGTGCGCCGAACAGCAAACTCGGACGACGGTGGGTTCACACTGGACCAGGCGATTGAGCTGATGGGGATCGGACCCCTGCTCGGGCGGCGGCCGCACGCGCTTTCGGGCGGTGAGCGTCAGCGGGTGGCGATCGTGCGCGCGCTGGCGACCCGCCCGCGCCTGCTGCTGTTGGATGAACCTTTGTCGGCCCTGGATGCCAGCCGCCGGCGCGACATCCTGCCTTGGCTGGAGCGCTTGCGCGATGAAGGGCAGGTGCCGATGCTGTACGTCACCCATTCGAGCGAAGAAATGGCGAGGTTGGCCGATACGCTGGTGCTGATGGACGCGGGACGCGTGAGCGCCTTCGGGCCTGTGGCACAGGTGCTGCGACGCACCGACCTGGCCGCAACGCAGGGCGATGAAGCGGGCGTGCTGCTGCATGGCGAGGTCTGTGCGCGCGAGGCGCAGTGGAACTTGATGCAGGTGCGCTTTGGCGGCGGATCGCTGTGGCTACGCGATACAGCCGCCCCCATCGGGCAGTCCGTGCGGGTGCGCGTGTTGGCACGCGATGTGAGCGTGGCCACGCAATTGCCACAGGCCACCAGCGTGCAGAACCTGTTGCCCTGCACAGTGATGCAGGTGACACCCGATGCCGTGCAGGCGGGGCAAGTGATAGTGACCTTGGTGTGCGATGCGCAGGCCGGTGCAGCACAGACCGGCGAGTCGAGTGCGGGCGAGGTGCTGCTGGCGCGGATCACGGCGCGGGCGGCGCATGCACTGGCTCTGGTGCCCGGGCTGCGCGTGTGGGCGCAGCTGAAGGCGGCCGCCCTGGTGGGCTGATGCCCGCTGGTTAAAGTTTCTGCGACTGCATGAAGCGGTCGAAGGTGGCCTCGGTGAATCGGAACCAACGATTCTGGTCGGCGCGAAACCGCGCGTAATCGGTGTAGACCTTTTTCCAGTGGGCGTTGCGTGCGGCGATCTCGTCGTACAAGGCCATGGACTGTTTGAAGGCCTCGGTCATGACATCGGGCGGGAAGGGCCGCAAGCGTGCACCGGCGGCGACCAGCTGCTTGAGCGCCGATGGGTTCTTGACGTCGTACTTGGCCTGTGTGACGACATGCGCGTAAGCGCTCGCGGCTTCGACGATGGCCTTGTGCTCGGCGCCGAGGGCCTCGAAGGCCTTGTGGTGAATGTACAGATCGAGCTGCAAGCCGCCTTCCCACCAGCCCGGGTAGTAGTAATGGTGGGCGACCTTGTGAAAGCCGAGCTTCTGGTCGTCGTAGGGGCCGATCCATTCGGCGGCATCGAGGGTGCCTTTTTCAAGCGCCTGATAGATGTCGCCGCCCGGTGTGTTCTGAGGCACAGCCCCCAGTCGCTCGATGACCTTGCCAGCGAAGCCGCCGATACGAAACTTCAGGCCCTTGAGATCAGCGAGACGGCTGATGGGTTTGCGCATCCAGCCTCCCATCTGGGCACCGGTGTTGCCACAGGGAAAATGAACGAGACGGTAGTGGGCGTAGAACTCGCGCATAAGCGCGAGACCGTTGCCCCCATAGGTCCAGGCACTCATCTGGCGGCTGTTGAGGCCAAAGGGGATGGCGCCGCCAATGGCGAAGGTCTCGTCCTTGTCGAAAAAATAGGAGGGTGCGGTGTGCGCGGCGTCGAGGGTGCCAGCCTGCACGGCATCGACCACGCCGACGGCGGGGACCAGTTCGCCCGCAGGATGCACGCGAATGTCGAAGCGGCCGCCAGAGAGTTGGCGGACCTTTTGGGCAAAGACCTCGGCGGCGCCGTAGAGGGTGTCCAGCGACTTGGGAAAGCTCGAGGCCAAACGCCAACGCACCGTGGTCTGGGCATGAACAGCAGGCGATCGGCCCACCGCCAGAATGCCAGCGAGACCTGAGAGCGTGAAGAGAGACCGACGATCCATGAAGGACGCTCCTGGGTGACGGTGAGTCAGGGTGAGTGAATTCACGATCTTCAGCAGCCCGTGGCGAGGATCGCTTGCACGCCACTGACTCATGACGGAGCACAGCGTCGGCGGCATCAACGCAAAGGGCCCCTTACGGAGCCCTTGAATGTGCGTTGGCAGATGGACAATCAGAGCTTTTGCCGCTGCATGAAGCTGTCGAAGTTGGCTTCGGTGAAACGGAACCAGAGGTTCTGCTCGGCGCGGAACTTGGCGTAGTCGGCGTAGACCTTGCGCCAGTTTTCGTTTTTCGCGCTGATCTCGCTGTACAGGTCCATGGAGACCTTGAAGGCGGCGCTCATGAGGTCTGGGGGGAAGGGGCGCAGCTTGGTGCCCGTGCCGACCAGTTGCCGCAGCGCGCCCGGATTGAGGTGGTCGTACTTGGCCTGCATGCCGACATGGGCCTGCGAGGCGGCCGCCTCGACGATGGCCTTGTTCTCGGCGGAGAGGGCGTCGAAGGCCTTCTGGTTGACGTAAAGATCGATCTGCGGACCGCCTTCCCACCAGCCGGGGTAGTAGTAGAAGGGGGCGACCTTGTTGAAGCCGAGCTTCTGGTCGTCGTAGGGGCCGACCCACTCGGCGGCGTCGATGGTGCCTTTTTCCAGGGCCTGGTAGATCTCGCCACCGGGGATGTTTTGGGGCACGCCCCCGAGCCGCTCGATGACCTTGCCGGCGAAGCCGCCGACGCGGAACTTCAGGCCCTTGGTGTCTTGGGCGGATTTGATTTCCTTGCGGTACCAGCCGCCCATCTGGGAGCCGGTGTTGCCGGCGGGGAAATTGATGATGCCGTACTTGGCGTAGAACTCGCGCATCAGCTTCAGGCCATTGCCCTCGAACATCCAGGCGGTCATCTGGCGGCTGTTGAGGCCAAAGGGGATGGCGCAGCCGATGGCGAAGGTTTCGTCTTTGCCGAAGAAGTAGTAGGGGGCGGTGTGGGCGCATTCGACAGTGCCGTTTTGCACGCCGTCGACGACGCCGAAGGCGGGCATGAGCTCGCCTGCGGGGTGGACGGAGATGTCAAAGCGCCCGCCCGACATGGTCTTGACGGCGCGGGCGAAGGTTTCGGCGCCGCCGAAGATGGTGTCGAGGGATTTGGGGAAGCTAGAGGCCAGGCGCCAGCGGACAGCGGCCTGGGCGTGAACCGCGGGCGCGGCCCCGGCAGCGAGCACGCCGGCGATACCGGCGGTTTTGATCAACGATCGACGATCCATGGGAAACACTCCTTGGTGGCAGTAGAGAGAGACACACGAACGCAGGCCTAAGGCTGCATCGAATGAAAACTATTCTACTAACGTGAGTACCAAAGAATGATCCGGATTTTCCCCTGTCGAAATCGTCAAGCCACGGTCAGGCCTAAGCCACCACCTTGAGGCTGGCGTCGGGCCGCAGCAAGTCGCCGAAGCGCTCGCGCACGCTGCGCTCGATGCCGGCGGGGTCCAGGCCCTGCATCGAGAGCAGCTTGGCCGGATCACCATGCTCGATGAACTGATCGCGCAGACCCAGCTGCAGCACCGGCTTGTTCACGCCAGCGGCCTGCAAGGCCTCCAGCACGGCGCTGCCCGCGCCCCCTTGGATGGCGCCCTCTTCGATCGTGATCAGGGCCTCGTGCCGGGCCGCGAGCTCGAGCAACAGATCGCGATCGAGCGGCTTGACCCAGCGCATATTGGCCACGGTGGCATTCAGGGCCTGGCCCGCCTGCAGGGCGGGATAGAGCAAGGTGCCGAAGGCCAGGATGGCCACGCCCCGGCCTTCACGGCGCACCTCGCCTTTGCCAAAGGGCAAGGGATCCAGGCCACTGGCGACTGCCACGCCCGCACCCGCGCCTCGCGGGTAGCGCACGGCCACCGGATGGTCTTGCAGGAAGGCGGTGGTGAGTAGGCCGCGGGCTTCGTTTTCGTCGGCGGGGCAGGCCACGCTGACGTTGGGAATGCAACGCAGGTAGGGGATGTCGTAGGCGCCCGCATGGGTGGGACCGTCGGCGCCGACGATGCCAGCGCGGTCCAGCGCGAAGACCACCGGCAGCTTTTGCAGGGCGACGTCGTGTATCAGCTGGTCGTAGGCGCGCTGCAAGAACGTGGAGTAGATCGCCACCACCGGCTTGTTGCCTTCGCAGGCCAGGCCCGCGGCGAAGGTGACGGCGTGTTGCTCGGCGATGCCGACGTCGTAGTAGCGGTCGGGGTAACGCTTTTCGAATTCGACCATGCCAGAGCCCTCGCGCATGGCGGGGGTGATGGCGACCAGGCGCGGATCCTGGGCCGCCATGTCGCACAGCCACTGGCCGAAGACCTGGGTGAAGGTGGTCTTGGGCGGCGTGGCCGGCGGCGTGATGCCGACCTTGGGGTCGAATTTGCCCGGGCCGTGGTAGGTGACGGGGTCGGCTTCGGCGAGCTTGTAGCCCTGGCCTTTGCGGGTGACCACGTGCAAGAACTGCGGGCCCTTGAGGTGGCGGATGTTTTCGAGGGTGGGGACGAGCGAATCGAGGTCATGACCGTCGATCGGGCCGATGTAGTTGAAGCCGAATTTCTCGAAGAGGGTGGCGGGCACCACCATGCCCTTGGCATGTTCCTCGATGCGCTTGGCCAGCTCGAACAAGGGCGGTGCGACCTTGAGCATGTTCTTGCCGACGTTCTTGGCTGCGGCATAGAACTGGCCCGACATCAGCTGCGCCAAGTAGCGATTGAGCGCGCCCACCGGCGGGCTGATGGACATGTCGTTGTCGTTGAGGATCACCAGCAGGTCGCAGTCGGCAACACCCGCGTTGTTCAGGGCCTCGAAGGCCATGCCGGCCGTCATGGCACCGTCGCCGATGATGGCCACGGCCTTGCGGTCCTCGCCCTTGCGACGGGCCGCCAGGGCCATGCCCAGGGCCGCGGAGATGCTGGTGGACGAATGCGCCGTGCCGAAGGCGTCGTAGGGGCTCTCGGTGCGCAGGGGAAAGCCGGACAAGCCCCCGAGCTGGCGCAGCGAGTCCATGCGGTCGCGGCGGCCGGTGAGGATCTTGTGCGGGTAGGTCTGGTGGCCCACGTCCCAGACCAGCCGGTCATGCGGGGTGTTGAAGACGTAGTGCAAGGCGATCGTGAGTTCGACCGTGCCCAAATTCGAGCTGAGGTGGCCGCCGGTGCGCGAGACGCTGTCGAGGACATAAGCGCGCAGTTCGTCGGCGACCTGGGGCAGCTGCTGCCGGGTCAGGCGACGCAGGTCTGCGGGGTCGGCAATGGATTCGAGCAGAGTGGCCATGGGGTTGTCGTCCGTCTTATCGTCTGTCGGTGTTCAGTGGGCGCGTTGGATCACCATCGTCGCCAGGGCGCGCAGGGCCCGGGTGTCGGGCAGACCGCTGGCGGCCAGGGCGCCGACGGCCTCGTCAAACAAGGCTGCGGCGTAGGCGCGGGAGCGGTCTAGGCCCATGAGCGACACATAGGTGGGCTTGTCTTGGGCCGCATCCTTGCCGGCAGTCTTGCCCAGGGTGGCGGAGTCGGCGGTGACATCCAAGATGTCATCGACCACCTGAAAGGCCAGCCCGATCGCGTCGCCATAACGGGCCAAGGCCTGGCGAGCGGCGTCGGTGGGCTCGGCGCACGCCGCCCCCAGCATGACACTGCCCCGGAGCAAGGCGCCGGTCTTGAGGCGGTGCATCTGGCGAAGCTCGTCTTCGCCGAGGGCGTGGCCGACGCTGGCCAGGTCGATGGCCTGGCCACCGGCCATGCCGTCGTGGCCGGCCGCGCGGGCGAGCAAGCGGCACAGCGAAGCCTGGATGCGATCGGGCATCTCGGTGGCCGGGGGTGTGAGCAGCTCAAAGGCCAGTGCCTGCAACGCATCGCCAGCCAGCAAGGCCTGCGCCTCGCCAAAGCGCACATGGACAGTGGGCTTGCCGCGACGCAGTACGTCGTTGTCCATGCAGGGCATGTCGTCGTGCACCAGGGAATACGCGTGGATCAATTCGACCGCGCAGGCGGCGCGCAAGGCGGCCTGCAGGTCGCCCTGCACCGCCTCGGCAGCGGCCATCACCAGCAAGGGACGCAGGCGCTTGCCGCCATCGAGCACGGCGTAACGCATGGCCTCACCCAGGCCAGCGGGCGCCCCCGCAAGGACCCAGCGATCCAAAGCGGATTCGACCTGGCCGAGGTGGGTGGCGCTCCAGTGGGGGAAGTCGAATTCGGCGCTCATTCCTGGGTCCAAGGCTTAAGGGTGCCTTCGTCCAAGACCTTGATCTGTTGGTCCACCGCGTCGAGCTTGCTGCGACAGAACGCCAGCAACTGCGCGCCGCGCTCGTACCCGACCAGCATCTGCTCCAGCGGCATCTGGCCCGATTCGATCTGGGCAATCAGCTGCTCGAGCTCCTCGAGGGCGGCCTCGTAGGTGGCGGGGGTGGACGGCGGGGCCTTGGGCATTGTGGGTGGCGGTCGAAAACATGATTCTAGGCGCGGGCCGGCCCCTGCCTCGCCCCCGGGCGGCCCCTGTGCACTTTAGGATAGCCCTTTGCACGTTCCCAGGAGACCCCCATGAAGCACGACGACCCCGATTGGCTCGAAGCGATGTACAACAACCGCGCCCGGGTGCCAGACCACGCCATGCACTTCGAGCGCTGGGCGCGCGACTCCGAGCGGGTGAGGGCGACCCAGGCCTGCACCCTGGATATCCCCTACGGGCCGTCGGCGGGCCAGCGGCTGGACGTATTTCCGGCCTCGCGGCCGGGTGCGCCGGTGGTGGTTTTTATCCACGGCGGCTACTGGCGCTCGATGGACAAGAAGGAGCACGCCTTCCTGGCGCCCACCTGGACCGAGGCCGGCGCTTGCGTGGTGGTACCCAATTACGACTTGTGTCCCACGGTGACACTGACGGACATCGTGATGCAGATGGTGCGCGCCATCGCCTGGACCTGGCGCCATATCGGCGAGTACGGCGGTGATCCGAGTCGTATCAGCGTGGCGGGGCATTCGGCGGGCGGGCACCTGGCCGCGATGATGCTGACCTGCCTGTGGGACCGCTACGACCGCGCCCTGCCCCCCCAGCTGGTGACGCGGGCGCTGTCAATCTCGGGTCTGTTCGACCTGGAGCCGGTGCGCCACACGCCCTCGCTGCAAGCGTCCTTGCATTTGACCCCCAGCCAAGTGCGTCAAGCCAGTCCGGCGCTGCTGCCGCCGCCCCCGCGCGGGCAACTGGCTGCGGTGGTAGGGGGCAGCGAGAGCATGGAATTCCTGCGGCACAACGAGATGATTCGCCGCGTCTGGGGACAAACCCATGTGCCGGTGTGCGAGGCATTACCAGGGCTGAACCACTTCAGCGTGGTGGAGGCCCTGACCGCGCCGGGCCATCGCCTCAATCGCCTGGCGCTGGATCTCCTGGCCGATTGAAACGCGCGAGCGGCCGCCCCGGGGGGCGCCGCTCGAGGCTTACATCAGCAGGTGCTCGCCGGCGTTGTCGCCGCCCAGGATCACGTAGTTGACCTTGCGGATGTCCATGAGCGTGCGACCACCCGAGTAGCTGATGGAGCTTTGGACGTCTTCTTCCATTTCGCGCAAGGTGTCGGCCAGCCGGCCCTTGATCGGCTCGAGGATGCGCTTGCCTTCAACGTGCTTGTACTCGCCCTTGTTGAAGTCGGAGGCACTGCCGTAGTACTCCTTGTAACGCTTGCCATCGACCTCGACGCTCTGGCCCGGGGATTCTTCGTGGCCCGCGAGCATGGAGCCGATCATGACCAGCGTGGCCCCAAAGCGAATGCTCTTGGCGATGTCGCCATGCTCGCGGATGCCGCCGTCGGCGATGATGGGTTTGGTGGCCACGCGGGCACACCACTTGAGCGCTGACAGCTGCCAGCCGCCGGTTCCAAAGCCGGTCTTCATGCGGGTGATGCAGACCTTGCCGGGGCCGATGCCGACCTTGGTGGCGTCCGCCCCCCAGTTTTCCAGATCGATCACGGCCTCGGGCGTACCGACGTTGCCCGCGATCACGAAGCTGGCGGGCAGTTTGTGCTTAAGGTGGGCAATCATGCGCTGCACCGTGTCGGCATGGCCGTGGGCGATGTCGATGGTGATGTACTCGGGCACCAGGCCCTGGGCCGCCAGCGTGTCCACCGTCTCGTAGTCGGCGGCCTTCACCCCCAGAGAGATGGAGGCGTAAGCGCCCTGGTCGTGCATGTGGCGCACGAAGGCGACGTTATCCAGATCGAACCGGTGCATGACGTAGAAATAGCCATTGCGTGCCATCCACAGGCAGATGGACTCGTCCACCACGGTTTTCATATTGGCTGGCACCACCGGAATGCGGAAGGTGCGACCGCCGAGTTCGACGCCGGCGTTGCATTCGGAACGGCTTTCCACGCGGCACTTGCGTGGCAATAGCAGGACGTTGTCGTAATCAAAGATTTCCATACCAGGCTCCGTGAAACTGTTTGAAGAACAGGGAGAGCGCTTGGATGTTGGCCCGGAGCCCGCGACGCCGAGCGATCGCAGGGATGCGCCGGGCCGAAAGAAACCGGGCCGCAATGCTTGGGCCCGGTGGCTGATTCTAAGGGCTGTGTGGCGGGGGCTTTCTACAATGCGCCATGTCCCTTGATGTCTCGCCGTTTTCGACCGCCGCGCCCGATGCCCCCCTGCTGCGCCAACTCAATGAGGAACAACGCGCTGCGGTCGTCCTGCCCGCCGAGCATGCCCTGATCCTGGCGGGCGCCGGCTCGGGCAAGACGCGGGTGCTGACCACCCGCATTGCCTGGCTGCTGTCGACCGGGCAGGTCTCGCCCGGCGGCGTGATGGCGGTGACCTTCACCAACAAGGCCGCCAAGGAGATGATGACGCGCCTGGGCGCGATGCTGCCGGTGAATGTGCGTGGGATGTGGATCGGGACGTTCCACGGCCTGTGCAACCGCTTCCTGCGGGCCCACTACAAGCTGGCGAACTTGCCGCAAAGCTTCCAGATCCTGGACACACAGGACCAGCTGTCGGCGATCAAGCGGCTGATGAAGCAGTACAACATCGACGACGAGCGCTTTCCCGCCAAGGAGACGCAGTGGTTCATCAACGGCTGCAAGGAAGATGGCCAGCGGCCCGGCGATGTGACGATTCGTCACGATGAAGACCGGCGGCGCGTCGAGATCTACCAGCTATACGAAGACCAATGCCAGCGCGAAGGCGTGGTCGATTTTGGCGAGCTGATGCTCAGAAGCTACGAGTTGATGCGCGATCACGCGGTGGTGCGCGAACACTACCAGCGGCGCTTTCGCCACATCCTGATCGACGAGTTTCAGGACACCAACCGGCTGCAGTACGCCTGGATCAAGGTGTTCTGCGGCCAGGCGGATAGCCCCTTCGGTAGCGGCAACGCGGTGTTCGCGG
>JBIKUT010000331.1:0-3069 GCA_044347465.1 Ramlibacter sp. | reverse complement strand
TTCCCGCCTGGCACGAGCACCGCAAGGAAGCCCGAAGGGCCTGCGCACTTGAAGCCCCCGGGCCCATGCCCCCCGCCCGCCCCGCACCACGCGCCTGGTCGGAGAAAGACCCCGTCAAACCGGAAATAAACGAGGCGTCAACGCCCCCGAGGCCAAAGCGCCCACAACCGCAAAGGCTGTTTCAAGCGACCTGCCAGTTCCCCCGCCTCGTACCCCCAGCCCACGAAGTAATCCGCCCGCACCGCCCCCACGATCGCGCTGCCCGTGTCCTGCGCCAGCACCAGGCGCTGCAGACTCACCTGCGGCCCGGACGACGCCAGCCACACCGGCGTGCCGTAGGGAATGCTGTCCTTGTCCACCGCGATCGAGCGACCCGGCGTCAGCGGCACACCTTGCGCGCCGCGTGGGCCGAAGGCCGCGTCGAGGTCGCCCAAAGGTTCTTCGCGAAAGAACACCGTGCGCGGATTGGCCCAGAGCATCTCGTTCACGCGCTGCGGATTGGCCCGCACCCAGGCCTTGATGCCGGGCCAGGACGCATCGCGCACCGCACCCTGTTGCAGCAGCCAGCCGCCCACACTGCGATACGGATGGTCATTGGTGCCCGCAAAGGCCAGACGCGCCAGGGTCTGGCGTCCGTCCGGCTCGGTGATGCGTACGCGCCCCGAGCCCTGGATCTGCAGCACGAGGGCGTCGATCGGATCGGTCAGCCAGACGATCTCGCGTCCGCGCAGCGCGGCGCGGGCCTCGGGCAGGGTGTCGATCTCCTGCCGGCTGTACCAGGGCTTGCGCTGGCCCAGCCCGGCAGGCGGGCGGTACAAGGGCACGCGGTGTTGCGCGCTGGCTTGTCGCGAGGCCTCGAGCACCGGCTCGTAATAGGCCGTGAGCAAACCCGGATCGCCCGCTTGCAAGGGCTCGACCCGATACGGCTGCAGCACCTGCATCAGCCAAGCGCGCTGCTCCTGCGGCGAGGCAATTGAGAGGCGACGCACCTGCGGGCACAGCGCCGCCCAAGGCGCGGTGGGTCGCTCGCAGCTGCGGATCCAGGCGTTCCAGGCTTCGTGCAAGGCGTCGTCGTTGAAGCCCGGCAGCTCGCGCCAGCGCACCGGCACCCAGCGGCTCTTGGCGGTGGTGACCGCTGGCGGCAAGGGCGCATCGTCCTCGGGCAGCACGGCGGCAGGCGCAGCAGGAACCGCCTGCGGCGCAGACTGCGGCGCGGGTAAAGACGCTGTTGGCAACGGGGGCGCGCTGCCGCACGCGGCCAGCATTCCTACAATGCCCAGTGCTGTCGCCCTCACAAACTGTTTCATGCTCCTGATTCTGCTCGAAGCTCTGCTGGCTCTGGCCCTGCTGGTGTTGATCGTCTGGTGGACGATGTTCTCAGGGCGGCCCGGGGGTGAGCCGCCCACGCCCGAGGCGCCCCCATCGCCGGACGACGCAAAGGCTGACGCAGGAGGGCGCGATGAGCCACACACCCGAAAAGATTGAAGGCGCGGCGGCCCAGACGCCGGAGCCGATCCCGGGTCTGATCACCCTGGTGATCAACCTGGACCGAGCGGCCGACCGCATGGCGCACATGGCACGCGAGCTGCAGGCGGTGGGTCTGTCCTACACCCGCATCGCCGCCGTAGACGGCGCCACCTTGCAGCGCCCGCACCCCGATTTTTCGGAAGGGCATTACAGGCACCTGCACGGCCGCCACTGGGCCCCCAAGGAGCTGGGCTGCTACCTCAGCCACATCCAGTGCCTGCGCACCTTCCTGGCCTCGGACGCGCAGTACGCCCTCATCCTGGAAGACGATGTCCGCCTGGATCCAGACCTGCGACAGGTGCTGACACAGGCGCTCACCCAGACGCGGCACTGGAACCTGCTGCGCCTGAGCACCGTGAACTCGGGCACCTGGTGGCCGGTGCGGCCGCTGGGGCGCACGAATCTGGCGGTCTGTCTCACGCGCGAGAAGGGCGCCGGCGGCTATGTGGTCGACCGCGTCGCCGCCCGCCGGATGGTGGACAAGCTCTTGCCGATGCGACTGGCGTGGGACATCGCGTTCGATCTGGAATGGCTGCTGGGTTTCAAGACCCTGGGCGTCTACCCGATGGTCATCCAGCAAAACGCAGGCTTTGGCACCGACATCCAGGACGACCTGGACAAGATCAAGGTGCGCAGCAAGCTCAAGTACCTGACGGTGGCGCCGTTTCGACTCTTCCTGGAGGTGTCGCGTCTGGGGTACCGGCTATATCGGCTGGGGAGCCTGCGGCTGTTCCGTCGCGCCTGACCCGGCGCCGCGAAGGACGTTGGCCAGCTCGACGGCCGAGCGCACCTCCATCTTGTCGAACACGCGGGAGCGGTGGACTTCCACCGTCCGCACGCTGATGTCCAGCGCGTCGGCGATGAGCTTGTTGGGCAGACCGCGGGCGATCTGGTCCATGACTTCGCGCTCGCGCTGAGTGAGTTCAGCCAGTCGCGCCTGCAGCTGCTGATGCTCGCGCCGCGCCTGCCCCTCCTGGGCGGAGCGGGCGATCGCCTGTTCGATGCGGTCGACCAGGGCGTTATCCGAAAACGGCTTTTCGCAAAAGTCGAAGGCGCCGCGCTTGACCATCGCGACGGCAGTGGGGACGTCGGCATGGCCAGTAAGGAAGATCACCGGCATCACGTCGACCAGGCCACGCTCGACCAAGATCTCGAACAAGGCCAGCCCGCTCAGGCCAGGCATGCGCACGTCCAGCAGCAGACAGCACGGCGGCTGCGGCGTGAACCCGGTCTGCAGATGCGCGTCGAAGGCCTGGCCGCTGTCAAAGCCCTCGCTGCCCAGGCCCCGAGAGCGCAGCAGCCAGGCCAGCGCCTCGCGCACACCCGCGTCGTCATCGACGATGTAGACCGTGGCGTTCTGAGGGGGTTGCATGCGCGTCAGTCGGTGTGCAAGGGCGCGGCGGGCGCCGCCGCGCCGAGGGCCGCTGGCGACTCGGCCAGCGGAAGCGTGAAGCGAAAGATCGTACCTTGCGGTGAGTTGGGCTCGAACACCAACTGGCCACCATGCTGCTCCACCACGGTGCGACACAGCGACAGACCCAG
>JBIKUT010000330.1:0-3078 GCA_044347465.1 Ramlibacter sp. | reverse complement strand
CGCAGCGGGTGTGGCGCCGCCGACGCTGCGCGATGTGGTCCTGATCCTGGACGAGCTGTTCAGCAACATCGTCATCCACGGCTACCGGCATGACCCGAAGGGCGAGATCCGGGTCGAGGCGGCCGTGGAGGACCAGAAGGTCCATGTCACGCTGACGGATCACGCGCCGCTGTTCAATCCCCTGCTGGTGCCCGAGCCGGACACCACGCTGCCGATCGAAGCCCGGCCGATCGGGGGGCTGGGCTTGCTGTTCGTGCGTCGAACCGCCGATGAATTGCGTTAATGGCCCGTCGAACAGGACGCGCCAGGGCCAGCGAATCGTCTGCGGTTCACGAAATTCCTGTGAGTCCTTCGCGGACCGTCGGATAGCGCAGGCGGCTACGCAGCTCCTGCTTCAAGCGCCGATTGACCAGGCGGCGCGACTCGCCCATGAAGCTCAGAAGCATCAGGGGCAGCTCGGACTGCGCAGTGTCGCGCGGGATGCGACGCGGACGCGGCAGGCCATACAGATCGGCCGCCAAGTCGAAGTAGTCGCCCATCTTGAGTTCGCTGTCGTCGCTCACGTTGTAGGCGCGCTGCGGACGCCCGCGCCATAGCGCGGCAACCGTCGCCCGGGCCAGGTCATCGGAGTGGATGTGGTTGGTATACACATCGTCCTGCGCCTGCAACACCGGCGTGCCTCGCAGTAGCCGCTCGCGGGGCGTGCCGCCTGCGCGATCCGGCGCATAGATACCCGGGATGCGCAGCACGCTGGTGCGGGTGCCAGTGGTGCGTCCGAAATGATGCACCAGGGCCTCGGCATCGACCCGGCGCTGGGCACGGGGGGTCGAGGGTGCAAGCGGACGGGATTCGTCCACCCGGGCGCCCGCGCAATCGCCATAGACGCCGCTGGTCGATCCGTACGCGAAAGAACGCGGGGGGCTGCGACGGGCCAGCGCGCGCACCAGGGCCTGCGTGCGCATGTCGCGCCACCACTGGGGTTCGCCTTCGGCCGAGGGCGGGGGTGCCATGTGCACGATGCGGGTGGCCAGGCCCGCCAGACGATCCAAGGTGGCGGGGGCATCCAGGTCGCCCGCCAGGGGGGTGATGCCTTGGCTTCGCAGCAGGGGCGCGCGCTCGGGGCTGGAGGTGAGCGCCATCAGGCGCACGCGACCCGCTTGGGCCCGGGCCACGCGCAGGCCCACGTCGCCGCAGCCGATGATCAGGAGGCGTTCGCGACGAAAGCGGGCGGGCAAGGCGCCGAGGGGGCTCTGGTTTGAGGGCAAAATTACACGCTTTTGACCAGCAGGTCCCCCGAGGATACCCAAGATGACAAGCGCCACGACCCCAAGCGGCCCCTTTCAAGTGACTGTGCAACCGAGCGGGCGCAGTTTCGGCGTCGACGCGGGCGAGACCCTGCTGGCCGCTGCCATCCGTCAAGGCATCGGCCTGCCCTATGGCTGCAAGGACGGCGCCTGTGGCTCCTGCAAGTGCCGCAAGCTCGAAGGCCAGGTGACCCACGGCCCACATCAGAGCAAGGCTCTGAGCGATCAAGAAGAAGCCGAGGGCTATGTCTTGACCTGCAGCGCCATCGCGCTCTCGGATGTGACGCTCGAGTCCCGGCAAGTGACCGACGCAGGCGCCTTCCCCGTGCGCAAGATGCCGGCGCGGGTGCAGGCCCTGCAAAAGCTCTCGCATGATGTGATGCTGGTGAGGCTGCAGCTGCCCGCCAACGACACCCCGCGTTATCACGCCGGCCAATATGTGGAGTTCATCCTTCGCGATGGCGCGCGCCGCAGCTACTCGATGGCCAATGCCGCCCACAACCTGATGCACACGCAAGACGGCGTGACGCTAGGCCCGCTGATCGATCTGCATATCCGCCACATGCCAGGCGGCAAATTCACCGACCATGTGTTCACGCAGATGAAGGACAAGGAGATCCTGCGTATCGAAGGGCCCTACGGCAGCTTCTTCCTGCGCGAAGACAGCACCAAGCCGATCGTTCTGCTGGCGTCGGGCACCGGCTTTGCGCCGATCAAGGCGATCCTGGAACACATGCAGTTCAAGGGCATCACGCGCCCCGCCACCCTGTACTGGGGCGGCCGCCGGCCCGCCGACCTGTACCTGGACGAATGGGTGCGCGCGCAGTGCGCGCAGATGCCGAACCTGCGCTATGTGCCGGTGGTGTCCGATGCGTTGCCCGAGGACGCCTGGACGGGGCGTACTGGCTTCGTGCACCAGGCAGTGCTGACGGATCTGCCCGATCTGTCGGGCCACCAGGTCTATGCCTGTGGCGCGCCGATCGTCGTGGAATCCGCCCAGCGCGATTACACGCAAAAGGCCAGCTTGCCGGCCGATGAATTCTTCGCCGATTCGTTCACGAGCGAAGCCGACAAGCACGGCGCCTGAGCGCCGCTCACACGAACACGCCCATGACCCTGAGACGCCGCCACCTGCTCGCCTGGGCCTCGGGCGCCGAGGTCGACTGACAGCAGCGCTCTACGCGGCATCCTACGTCGGCTATGTGGGGTGTCTGACAGACCCGTTGCGCTCGTTTTCCTAGAGTGTCACCTCTAGTGAAACACCCACAAGGTCTGGTCATGCACGCACAACACACCCCCTCCTCCCGTCTTTCACAACGTACGTCCCTGCGCGTCGCGCAACTGGCGTGTGCACTGGCTCTCTCAGCTCCGGCGTGGGCCCAAAGTGATGCAGGCGGCGAGCCGATGAACGAAGCCAGCACCTCCGGCGCCAGCGCGGGATCCAACAGTTCTATGTGGACGCCCCGCAGCGGGCGCACGTTGCTGGGCCTGAACGCAGGTCAATCCAATTTCCGTGTGCCCTGCGGCTCGGTCTACACCTGCGATGACACGGACCGCTACTGGTCGGTCTATGGCCGCAGCATGGCCAACGACTTTTGGGGCACTGAGTTGGGCTACATCAACATGGGGCGCATGGACCGCGCAGGCGGCACCACACGGGCCTACGGCCTCAATATGAGCCTGGTCGGTACGATGCCGATCGCCCAGCGCCTGGGCCTGTTCGGCAAGGTGGGCGCCCTGTATGGCCGCTCACGCACCTCGACGGCGTCCGACG
>JBIKUT010000329.1:0-3081 GCA_044347465.1 Ramlibacter sp. | reverse complement strand
TCGACTTCCCAGGTAGTGAGCACCTTGCCCCGCAGCGGCAGCTCCGCCTGGCATTCCTTGTTGCGACCCATCTTGGCGCTGCCGCCGGCGGAATCACCCTCGACCAGGAAGACCTCGTTGTCGCGGGTGTCGCGACTCTCGCAATCCGTGAGCTTTCCGGGCAAGACCGCAACGCCCGAGCCCTTGCGCTTTTCCACCTTCTGGCCGGCGCGCTGGCGGGTCTGGGCCGCCTTGATCGCCAGTTCGGCCAGCTTCTTGCCGTATTCGACATGCTGGTTCAGCCACAGCTCCAGGGCCGGCCGCACGAAGCTGGACACGAGACGCACCGCATCACGCGAGTTGAGGCGCTCCTTGATCTGGCCCTGAAACTGCGGATCGAGCACCTTGGCCGACAAGACATACGAGGCGCGGGCGAAAACGTCTTCGGGCATCAGCTTCACGCCCTTGGGCAGCAGCGAGTGCAGGTCGATGAAGCTCTTGACCGCCGTGAACAAGCCATCGCGCAGACCGCTGTCATGGGTGCCGCCGGCGGTGGTGGGAATCAGGTTGACATAGCTCTCGCGCACCGGCTGGCCGTCTTCGGTGAAGGCCACGCACCACTGCGCGCCCTCGCCTTCGGCAAAGGTCTCGTTGCTGTCGGCAAAGCCTTCACCGGCGAACAGCGGAATCACCGGGTCGCCGCTCAAGGTCTGCATCAGGTAATCCGACAGGCCGCCCTTGTACTGCCAGCTCTGGGTTTCCTTGGTCTTTTCGTTGACCAGGGACACCGCCACGCCCGGCATCAGCACCGCCTTGCTGCGAAGCAGATGCGCCAATTCGTTCATCGGCAACTGCGACGACTCGAAATACTTGCCATCGGGCCACACGCGCACGCTGGTGCCCTGGCGGCGATCGCCTTCGGCGGCCTTGCGCACCTGCAGGGCCTCGGTCACATCGCCGCCCTCGAACACCAGGCGCGCCACCTGGCCTTCGCGGTGCGAGACCGCCTCCAGGCGCTTGGCCAGCGCGTTGGTAACGGACACGCCCACACCGTGCAGACCGCCGGAGAAGCTGTAGGCCCCGCCCTGGCCCTTGTCGAACTTGCCCCCCGCGTGCAGGCGGGTGAACACCAGCTCGATCACCGGCGCGCCCTCCTCGGGGTGCAGGCCGAAGGGAATGCCGCGGCCGTCGTCTTCGACGCTGACCGAGCCGTCGGTGTGCAGCGTCACCTTGATCCGCTTGCCGTGGCCGGCCAGGGCTTCGTCGGCGGCGTTATCGAGCACCTCCTGCACCACGTGCAGGGGGTTGTCGGTGCGGGTGTACATGCCGGGCCGCTGCTTGACGGGCTCCAGGCCCTTGAGCACGCGGATCGAACCTTCGGAATAGTCGGAGGGGGCTGAGGAGGGTTTGCTTGCCATGTGGGGGCGCCGTGTGGAGGGCGCATTGTAGTGGCGCAGCGCCCTGGGGCTGTATGAAACCCCAGGACTCAGCGGCGCGCGGGCGACAGCGGCCCGGGCCGGGCTTGGGTACAGTCCTCGCCCATGACCCATGCCCCCCGTTTGTCCATGCTGCAGGTGCTCGCCTGCGGCGCCGCCATCGTCACCCTGTCCATGGGCATCCGCCATGGCTTCGGACTCTGGCTGCAGCCGATCACCCAGGCCCAGGGCTGGACGCGCGAGACCTTCTCTTTCGCGCTGGCGGTGCAGAACCTGACCTGGGGCGTGGCGGGCATCTTCGCCGGCATGCTGGCGGACCGCTTCGGCGCCTTCCGGGTGTTGATCGGCGGCAGCGTGCTGTATGCCCTGGGCCTGGTCGGCATGGCCCATGCCCCGACGCCCTGGCTCTTTGCGCTGTCCGCTGGGGTGCTCATTGGCATTGCCCAGGCCGGCACCACCTACCCGGTGATCTACGGCGTGATCGGCCGCCAGATCGACCCCGCCAAGCGCTCCTGGGCCATGGGCGTGGCGGCGGCGGCGGGCTCCTTCGGCCAGTTCCTGATGGTCCCGATCGAAGGCCTGCTGATTTCGTCTGTGGGCTGGCAGCAGGCGCTGACCCTGCTGGGGATCGCGGCGCTTTTGATCGCGCCACTGGCCATCGGCCTGCGCGAGCAAGGCTTCAAGGGCAGCGCAGCGCCCCAGCGTGATCAAACCATCGGCCAGGCCCTGCGCGAAGCGGCGCGTTATCCGAGCTTTCAGCTGCTGGTGCTGGGCTATTTCGTCTGCGGCTTCCAGGTGGTGTTCATCGGCGTGCACATGCCCAGCTACCTCAAGGACAAGGGGCTCACGCCCGAGGTCGCCAGCTACTCGCTGGCCCTGATCGGTCTGTTCAATGTGTTTGGCACCTACATCGCCGGTGCGCTGGGCCAGAAGCTCGCCAAGCAAAAGATCCTGGCTTTCATCTACGTCGCGCGCGCGGTGGTCATCGCCGTGTTCCTGATCGTGCCGCTGTCACCACTGTCGGTGTACATCTTCTCGTCGGTCATGGGCCTGCTGTGGCTGTCCACGGTGCCGCCCACCAACGCGCTGGTGGCCCAGATCTTTGGCGTGGCCCACCTGTCCATGCTGGGGGGCATTGCCTTCTTCAGCCACCAGATCGGCTCCTTCATGGGCGTGTGGCTCGGGGGCTTCTTGTACGACCGCACGGGCAGCTACGACGTCGTCTGGTACATCGCCATCGCGCTGGGCGGGGTGGCCGCGGCCCTGAACCTGCCGGTGCGCGGCACACCGATCGTGCGCGCGCCCGCGCCCCAGGCGGCCTGACATGACGCCCCGCGCACGCACCCTCCTGGCCTACGCCCTCGCCCTGGCGGCGCTGGCGGGTGTGTTCGCGCTCTACACCCGGCCTGAGCTGCTGGTCACGCTGTCCGAGCAGATCTGGGCCTGCTTTAACTGATGCACGCCAACCCCACACCCAGCGACTGGATTCAGCGCTGGGCCCATCTCGTCCCCGAAGGTCGCCCCGTGCTGGACGTGGCCTGCGGCGCGGGCCGCCACCTGCTGGAATTCGCCGGCCGCGGACATCCGGTGACCGGGGTCGACCGCGACCCGCAGGCCCTGGCCGCGGCGGCCTGGCACCTGGACGGCGCGGGCGAGCTGGTGCAAG
>JBIKUT010000026.1:0-11705 GCA_044347465.1 Ramlibacter sp. | reverse complement strand
CGGCTTCGTTGCGTTCTCGCAGTTGCGCGATGCGTTGACGGATGGCGTTGCTCAGGCCGGCGGCCTGGGTGGCGGGGGGTGTCTCTTCGATCTCTTGCGCGATGGGTGCGAGCTTGGGCGCATCGGCTTCGCGCACGCCCCGGCGCACCTGGCTGACTTCCTCGCCGCGACGTAGCGTGGCTTTCAGGCGCGCGGTGAGATCTTGCGCCGCCTCGTCGTCGGGTTTGCGGGGCTTCGCGCTGGAGGCTAAGTTGGTCCCGGGCTTGATCGCGACGGTGTGCGGTTTGCCGCTGCCGATGACGGCGGGAGGGGGGGGCGGTGGGGTGCTCATGGTGGCTCAGGGCCGCGCCCGCAGGGCGATGGCGGTGGTGGTGGCGACGGTCGGTTTCGTCACAGGTTGTGCGTCGCGCGTGATCGACGGCTGGATCGACAGCCAGGTGCCCAGGCCGCTGGCCAGCGCCGCGCTCAGAAGGACACCACTGACCAAGACCACGCGGTTGCGGCGGGCGGTGGTGTCGACGACCGTCGCAGCTTTGCGTTGGACCGCGGTCGCCTTGCTCGCGGCCTGTTTGGTGGACTGTTTCGCAGAGGAGGCCAGGGGCTTGGCGGCGGCTCGCGCTGCGGGTCGGGCCAGGGGCTTCACGGTCGCTTGGGTATGGCCGGTGCGCGAGGCGGCCGGTGACTTGACGTTGCGGGCGGGTGTCTTGGTGGCGGAGGTCGGCTCGTCTCGGCGCCAGAACGCCAGTCGCCAGCGGCGGCGCGCCGGTGGCGTGGCCGTGGGTTGCGCCCAGAGCGGCAGGGTTTCGGGCGGTTCCCGCAGGGCTTCACGCAAGGCTTCGCGTGTGGCCTGGCTGCTGGTGGAGGCGGGCATGCCCGCGACCTGGATGCGCCAGTGCAGCGCCTGCGCGCCCAGCGCCTGCAGGTTGCCGGTGACGGCGAAGTCGCGGTCTTGAATCAGGGCGATGCGCAGGTTGGCGCCAGGCAGGTCGTTGACCAGGCGCACCAGCAATGCGAATTCGGCGCTGGAGAGCGTGGGGCTGTCATGCACCAGGAAGACATGAACCGGCTGCTGCGCATCGGGGTCACGGGTCACGACATCGGACAGGGGCAGGTCGGCCAGCAGGCCGTTGACCTGTTGCACCAGCTGGTCGCAACTACCCGGCAGGTGTGCCACGACCTTCACATGATCGTGCTGGCGCAAGTCGCGCACGAGCAGGCGGCTGTAATGCTCCAGGGCGTCGTTGGAGGCGCTGGACAGGGCGATCGGGCGGCGTCCTTGCAAGAGGGCGCGGGCCAGAGCCTGCATGCGCTGTTCGTCTTCGGTGCTGTAGTAGCCATTGGCTTCGGGCAGCGGCAGCGAGGCGGCGGTGAGTGACGGGGTTTTCTTCGTCATGGCAGCAAGCGTGTTGGGTCAGGCGGGGACAAATCGGAACATCAGGCGGGTACGGCCACGTCGTCGTCTTCCTCGAGGCGACGGCCATCGGCGTCGAAGCGCATGGTGGGCGGCACGACCGGGTGGGGGCGGCGCATGCCCGGGCGACCCGGCTGCGCACCTTCGAGGCTGAACACATAGGCGATGACCTGGGCCACCGCGTGATACAGAGACTCGGGCACCGGGTGTTCGGCTTCGGTGGTGAAGTACAGGGCACGCGCGAGTTCGGGTGCGGCGAACAGGTGGACGCCGGCATTGCCTGCTTCTTCGCGGATCTTGGCGGCCATGAAGTCGCTGCCCTTGGCCACCAAAATGGGGGCGCCATTGCCGTTGGGGTCGTATTCGAGGGCGACGGCGAAGTGCTCTGGGTTGGTGATGACGACGTCGGCGTCTTTCACCCGCTGCAGCATGCGGACGTTGGCCATTTCGCGCTGGCGACGACGGATGTGGGCCTTGACCTCGGGTCGGCCCTCCATGTCCTTCATTTCGTCCTTGATTTCCTGGTGCGTCATGCGCATGCGCTTCATGAAGCTGTGACGTTGCCAGGGCACGTCAATCAAGGCGATCAGGCCCAGCGCCAACGAGATCACGAGGGCGGACTGCAGCAGCAGGGTGCCGGCCAGGGCCATGGCCGGCTCCAGCGCCATGTCGCCAATGCGCAGGATGTCGTCCATGCGCAGGGCCAGACTGAGCCACAAAGCCCCGCCCACCAGGACGAATTTCAGGATGGCCTTGCCCAGTTCAACGGCGGCGTGCGGGCCGAACATGCGCTTGAGGCCTTGGATAGGACTGAGCTTGGTCGCCTTGGGCGCAGCGGCCGCCGGCGAGAACATGAAGCCGCCCGATAGGCCGGCCGCCAAGATGGCCATGATCACGGTGAGGCACATGACGGGCATGACCACCAGGAAGCCGCTGACCAACTGGTCGCCCAGGCTCGCCAGCATCAGCATCGGCTTGTCCAGGGTCTTGCGGTCGAAGGTGAAGCCGCTGGCGAAATGCGTGGCCAGTCGCTGCGCCATCCAGCTGCCTGTGAGCGTAATCAGGAGCAGCGCGCCGATGACGACGGCCGCAGCCCCTGCCTCGGTGGAGCGGGCAATCTGGCCTTCTTCGCGCGCCTTTTGCAGCCGGCGCGCGGTAGGTTCTTCGGTGCGTTCCTGGGCGCTGCTCTCAGACACGAGGCACTCCCAGGAGTTCGCGCACCGTGGCGAAGCCTTGCAGCCACAGCCAGTCGATGCGGCCGATGATGCTGCCCATGAAGGCCAGCAACACGATGAAGCCAACGGCGACCGAAGCCGGGAAGCCGATCGAGAAGATGTTCAGGCTGGGGGCGGCGCGGGTGATCACGCCGACCCCGATGTTGACAAACAAAAGGGCCACCATGACCGGCAGCGACATCAGCACCGCACCCAGGAACATCATGGAGCTCCAGCGAAGCAACAGACCCATGCTCTCGGGCGCGAAGATGCTGGTGCCTATGGGCAGGGTGTGAAAGCTCTCGAGGATCATGCCCAGGAGGATCACGTGGCCTCCCATGCCGACAAAAATCAAAGAGCCCAGCACGATCAAGAATTGCGAGATCACGGGCACGTTGCCCATGTTGGGATCCATGAGGTTGGCCATGGACAGACCCATGGAGGTGGCAATGGTCTGGCCGCCGACCACCATGGCGGCCACCACCATTTGCAGGATCAGGCCCGCGATGGCGCCGATGGCCAGCTGGTTGATGATTTCTTTGAGGCCGGCCGCCGACACCGGGTCGATCACCGGCCAGGTGTGCATGGGATACACCAGCCAGGCCAGCACGATGGCCAGTAGCACGCGTAGCCGCAGATTGAAGGCGCGCAGGGCGAAGACGGGGGCCGTGACCATCAGGGCCGAAATGCGCAGCATCGGCCAGAGGAACGTATAGAACCTCGCGACGATGTCGGCTGCCAGCAACTCCATGGCCCAGGCCCTCGCCGCTCGCTTACCCAAACAGCGCGGGAATGCGCTGGAAGATGGCGCGGGTGAATTCCACCAGGGTGCCCAGCATCCAGCTGCCAAACAGCAGGATGGCCAGACCCATGGCGATCACCTTGGGGATAAAACTGAGGGTCATCTCGTTGATCGAGGTGGCCGCTTGGACGATACCAATCACCAGACCCACGACGAGGGCCACGCCCAGGAGGGGCGCGCTGACCAGGAGCGTGGCCCACAGGGCCTGCCGTCCGATGTCCACGACCATGGCTGAATCCATTGTTTGACTCCGTTGTGCGTGTGGGGGCTAGGGCATCACGAAACTGGATGCCAGCGAACCCATGATCAGGGCCCAGCCATCGACCAGCACGAACAGCATCAGCTTGAACGGCATGGAGATCATCATCGGGGACAGCATCATCATGCCCATGGACATGAGCACGCTGGCCACGATCAGGTCGATCACCAGGAAGGGGATGTAGATCAGGAAACCGATGGTGAAGGCGCTTTTGAGTTCGGAGGTCAGAAAGGCCGGCACCAGGGTCATGAAGGGAATCTCGCCGGGACTGGCGACGGCGCCCTTGCGCGAGATCTCCATGAAGAGAGCGATGTCGTCTTCGCGGGTTTGTTTGAGCAGGAAGGCGCGCACGGGTTGTTCGGCCGCGCCCAGCGCTTGCTCGAATCCTGTCTTGCCGTCCATATAGGGGACCAGGGCGTTGCGATAGACCTCTTCGAAGATGGGAGACATCACAAAGAGGGTAAGAAACAAGGCCAGTCCGGTGAGGACCAGGTTGGGTGGGGTCTGGCCCGTGCCCAGTGCTTGGCGCAGGATGGACAGCACGATGATGATGCGCACGAAGGCCGTCAGCATCAGCAGCGCCGAGGGCAGCAGCGTCAGCGACGTCATGAGCGCCAGCAGCTGCAGGCTCAGGCTGTATTGCTGGCCCTGCGGGGTCTGGGTCACGTTGATGCCAGGCAGGCCGGCGGCGGGCGCGGCCCAGCCCAAGGCGGGCAGGGCGGCGAACGCCACCACCACGATCAGCGGCAACAAGCGAGCGAGGCGAGAGGTCACAGGTCAGGCTCCGGCGGGAACGTGGCGGGGCCTTGCGGCGGCAGCGGCGCGCCCGCGTCGGCGGCGCGCCAGGTGCCCAAAGGGGTGATCTGCACCGGGGTGATGCCTACAAGCACTTCGCGGCCGTCGCAGCGCACCAGGGCGATCTTCATGCGCGCGCCCATGGCCAGCGTCTCGACCACGCGCAGGCGCTGCTCGCGCCGGGTGAACGTGGAGGACAGCTGCAGGCGCTTGATCGCCCACAGCAGCCCCAGCAGCAGCCCCACGACCAGCGCGAAGCTCAGAAGGTACTGGACGATGCTGCCCCAGGATGCATTCATGATGGTCAGTCGGTCAGAGCGACTCGAGTCGCTCGTTGGCGGGAACCACGCGCGTGAGGCGGATGCCGTAGCGTTCGTTGACCAGCACCACCTCGCCCTGGGCGACGACGGTGTTGTTCACGAGCAGGTTCAGTGGCTCGCCGGCGATGCGATCGAGTTCGACCACGCTGCCCTGCGTCAGGCGCATCAGGTCGCGGATCTTGATCGTCGCGCGGCCCACTTCCACGGACAGCGAGACCGGGATGTTTTGCAGCACGTCCGGATGGATTTGCTTGCTGATGTCGCCGGTGTCGGCGACGGTGGTGTCTTCGGGGGTGGTGCTCATGGCATCGTCCTTCGGGGAAATCGGGTCAGCGTTCGGGGAGGCTGGGGGCGGGCGCGACGGGCTTGACCATCATCACGGCGGCGTTGTTGCCCAGGGTCCCCACCTCCACATCGAACACCGGCTTGTCGCCCACGGTCATGCGGGCGTAGTCCGGTTTGCGAAATGGCAGCGTGTCGCCCACCTGCAGGTTTTGCAGTTGGGCCATGGTGATGTCCAGCTTGCCCAAGGAGACCTGGGCCTCGACGCTGGCGTCTTGCACGGCGTAGGCCAGTTGGTCGCGCCAGATCTTGTCGGATTCCTCGTTGCCGTCGCCGCTTTGCAGGCGGCTGCGAAGCAGGTCGCGAATCGGCTTGAGCGACATGTAGGGGATGACCATGTCGATGAAGCCGGCGCTGGAAGTGCTTGATTCGGCTTCGAAACGACTGAGGACGACCAGGTCGTTCTCGTCGGCGATCTGGGCGAACTGCGGGTTGATCTCCGAGCTCACATGCTCGAATTCGATCGGGGTGAGGGGGCCCCAGGCTTCCTTGAAGGAGCGAAACAGGATCTGCAGGATCAACTTGACGATCCGCGTCTCGGTGGGCGTGAACAGACGCCCCGGGGGCAGTTGGCCAACGCCACGGCCGAAGCCGCCGAAGAAGCTATCGAGCGAGCTGAAGATCACGGCCGGTTCGATCACGGCCATCGAGTAGCCGCGCAGCGGGTTGACCCGCAGGATGTTCACAGACAACGGCGCACGCAGGTCCTTGAGGTAGTCGCCAAAGCGCATGATCTGCGCGCGCGTCGGGTTGATGCGCGGGCTCACGCGCAGCACCTCGAGCATGCCCAGTCGGAACAAGCGAATGAACCGCTCGTTGACCATGTCGATGGACACGAGGTTCACGCCAAGGCTGCTGTCCTCGGCGGCCAGGTCATGGCGCTGCACGGACATGCCGGTGTTGTAGCCGTCACCCTCGGTGGGCGTCGTGCGCACGGATTCCGTGAGCGCGGCGAGTTCCTCGGGGGACAGCAGGGGCTGGGTGGCCATGGGGCGCTTGCCTGAAGTACGTTGCCGGTGCGGCGGGTTTACTGGACGATGAAGTTGGTGAAGTGGATTTCTTCGATGCCGCCGAAGTCTTCGAACTTCTGCAGCGTCGTGTTCATCTCGTCACGGATCTTCTCGGCCAGGCGCTTGCGAAAGTCAGGCTGGTCGATGTCTTCGGGCTTGGTCTGACGCATCACGTCCAGAGCGACCGAGCGCAGGGCGAATTCGTGCTTCTTGATGTTGGCGATGACGCGGTCGTCATAGCGTGTCATCAAGGCCACCTTGATCTGCATGATCTTCTTGGACCCGGTGAGGTTGGCCACCATGTCCTTTTCCATCTCGTGGTAGCGGTACTCAAAGCGCTGCATCTCGGCGGCGGTCTTGGCGACCGGCTTGGGCGCGCTGGCGCCGGCGGCTGCGGGCTTGCCCTGACCGTCGTCTTTGCCCGCCTTGGCGTCGCCGCCCTGGCCGTCCTTGCTTTCGCCCTCGCCACCCTTGCCGTCCTTGTTGGCGGCTTCGAGCGTGGCCAGGGCCGCAGCGGCGGTCTTTTTGTCCTTGCTGTCAAAGAAGCCGGTGGCGAACAAGGTGCCGCCCACGGCTGCAACCAGCAGCACCAGCAGCACCACGCCTGCGACGATGATCATCAGGATGGGACTTTTCGGTTTGCTCTCTTCTGCTTCGACGACTTCTTCTGCCACTTTGCGTACTCCTTATGTCATACCAGCACGTCCCAACCGGATCCTCCCGGGCCGCGCAGACGGGGCTGCGTAGCGGGGGCGGAGGCGGCCACGACGCCGCGGTCGGCGTTCTCGGGTCCCTGCGGCTCACGGGCGTGCCGGGGTGTCGGATTTCCGCCAGTTTGCTGGCTTCGTCCGCTTCCGACGTTCAATCCCGCAATGTCCATGCCAGCGTTGGCCAACACCTCGCGCAGGCGGGGTAGACCGTCGTTCAGAAGGTCGCGGGTGACCGGGTTGGTGGTGCGAAAGGAGGCGTCTAGCGCGCCCGAGCGCAGGGCCAGGTCGACCTCCACCTCGCCGAGCTTGGCGGGTTTGAGTAGCAGGCGCACCTCCCAGTTTCCGCGCTCGATCTGGGCGATCACGCGCTGGGCCAGGGCTTCACCCAGGCGCTGACTGAGTTCTTGGTAACCGGCCGTGCGCGGGCCGGTGGGGGTGGGCGATGCCGCGTCGTCCGCGGCGGCTTGGCTGCCCGCACCCGTACCTGCGCCCGAGCTCTGACCGTTACCGGCACCGGCTCCCGCTCCCGCTCCCGCGCTGCCCAGCGCGTTGGCGCCGGTGTCCAGGCGCGCTGCGCCCGGCTCGTCCCACAAGGTGTCCAGACTCTCCAGATCCTGGATGTCCAGGGTGAGGATTTCCACGGGGATGTCGGCGACCTGCGTCGGCGGCTGCCAGGCCGAGGCGGCGGCATCTGCGCGGGCGCCTCGTGCGACGGTCTGGGCTGCCGCGAGAAAGGCGGGCGGCAGCGGGGTCGCGGTTGCTTGCGCGGGGTCCACGTCACCGGGGACGTCGGGCCTGGCCGTTTGCTGGGTTTGTAGCCAACTGGCTGCGGTCACGGCCGCAGCGACGCCTGCAGTCACAGCCGCTTCGGGATCCAGCGGCAGCCCGGGCGCACCCGGCGTCAGACCTGCGGCCCCGGCAGCTCCCAGGACGAGCCCGATGCTGGGACTGGCGGGCAGGGCCATGACCCCGGTGGGAATCTGAATAGGGAGCAGCGCCTGGGCCTGCACCTGGGCCTGGGTGGCATCGGAGAACAGCCAGGCGACCACGTCGTCGTCCAGGCCCTGGGCCTTGGCGAATGCGGCCAGGCTGTCGCGGTCCGGGCTGCCGTGGGGGGCCGTCACCACTTCCAGGGTCGGGCCCAGGGCCACGGTCTGCAGGGGCAGGGCGCCGGCGGCAAGGTTTTGCCCGGCGGGCAGCAGGGACTGGGCGTTTGCCAGTTGGTCGGCAAAGCGTTCGCCGCCGTCGGGAACACCGATGGCCGCCCCGGCGGCCGGCTCGCCCGGGGCGCCAGGGCTGGAGGGATCGATGGAAAGTTGGGACATGAGCATGTGAAACGGCACCGTGCAAGGACAGGGGTGGGGCGGCGTGTGGGCCGCTTTGCCCCTCCTATCTGCAAGAACCGTGACCGGACAGAACTTGCCGTGGACGCCGGGTCGCCCGATCTGTCGGTTTCGGATGGCACGGGCTTTGCGTGACCGGATCGAATCCTGCGTAAAACTGATCATGAGTCTCGCTTCACTGTCAACGATCCGACAGGGCCTGTCCACCTACGACAGGTCGGGCTTGGCCATTCCGGCGGTGGTGATCCTGATCATCGCCATGCTGATCCTGCCGCTGCCTCCGCTGCTGCTGGACATCCTGTTTACTTTCAACCTACTGGTGGGTTTGGTGGTGATCTTGATCGCCATCAACACCAGGAAGCCCCTGGAGTTCTCGTCCTTCCCCTCGGTGCTGCTGTTTGCCACCATGCTGCGGTTGGCGCTGAACGTGGCTTCGACCCGGGTGGTGCTGGTGCACGGTCATGAGGGCCACGAGGCGGCCGGCAAGGTGATTGCCGCCTTCGGCGAATTCGTGATCGCGGGCAACTATGTGGTGGGTTTCATCATCTTTGTGATCCTGACCATCGTGAACTTCGTGGTGGTGACCAAGGGCGCCAGCCGCGTCTCCGAGGTCAACGCGCGCTTCACCTTGGACGCCATGCCCGGCAAGCAGATGGCGATCGACGCCGACCTCAATGCCGGCGTGATCGACCAGGACACCGCCAAGCGCCGCCGCGAGGAGCTGTCGCAGGAGTCGGACTTTTTCGGCTCGATGGACGGTGCGTCCAAGTTTGTCAGCGGCGACGCGATCGCCGGCATCCTGATTCTGTTGATCAACCTGATTGGCGGCATCGCCATCGGCCTGGGCCAGCACAACATGCCGCTGGGCGAAGTGGGCCGCGTCTACACGCTGCTGGCGATCGGTGACGGCCTGGTGGCCCAGATCCCGGCGCTGTTCCTGTCGCTCGCCACCGCCATCATCGTCACCCGCGTGACCACCTCGGAGTCGGTGACCGAGCAGGCGGTGACGCAGCTGGCCAATCCTTCGGCCCTGTTCATCGCCGCCGGCATCCTGGGCCTGCTGGGTCTGGTGCCTGGCATGCCGCACGCCGTCTTTTTGACGCTGGGTGCGGCCACCGCCGGCCTGGGGCTGATGATGCTCGAACGCAATTCACGCGCGAAGGATGCTGCCGTGGCCGCCGCCGCGCCGCCCACCGAAGGCCCCAAGGAACTCGATTGGGACGATGTCGAATCGGTCGATCTGATCGGCCTGGAGATCGGCTACGGCCTGATCCCTCTGGTGAACCCCGATACCGGCGGACAGCTCATGACGCGGGTCAAGGGCGTGCGCAAGAAGCTGTCTTCGGAGCTGGGATTTTTGGTCTCGCCGGTGCGCATTCGCGACGTCTTGAGCCTGGAGCCCGATAGCTACCACATCGTGTTGCACGGCGTCGTGCGCGCGCGCGGCACGGTCAAGGCCGGCCGCGAGCTGGCGATCAACCCCGGCAGCGTGTACGGCAAGCTCGAGGGCACCCCCACGCGCGAGCCGGCCTTCGGCCTGGAAGCGGTGTGGATCGACCCGAGCCAGCGTGACATGGCGCGCACGCTGGGCTACACGGTGGTCGATGCGGCCACCGCCATCGCCACCCATATGAACAAGGTGCTGCGTGACAACGCCGCCGAACTCCTCTCGCACGACGAGACGCAAAAGCTTTTGGACAAACTGGCCGCGCGCCATCCCAAGCTGGTGGAAGAACTGGTGCCGGGCAAGCTGCCCCTGGGCGTGGTCACCCGCACGCTGCAAAACCTGCTGACCGATGGCGTGCCGATTCGCGACATGCGCACCGTGGCCGAGGCCCTGCTGGAAGCCAGCGCGCGCACGCAGGACCCCGACATCCTGACCACCATGGTGCGGCCCAAGCTGGGACGCATGATCGTGCAAAGCCTGCTGGAGTCCAGTGAGACGCTGCAGGTCATGACCCTGGCCCCGCAGGTCGAACAACTGCTGCACAACGTGCTGCAGCAAGGCGCGCCTGGTGTGCCGCCGGTGCTGGAGCCCGGCATGTCCGAAAATCTGTTCAACGCGCTGCGTGACAGCGCGCGCAAGGTGGAAGACAGCGGTGTGGCCGCCGTGCTGGTGGTCGCGCCTTCGATCCGCCCGTGGCTGTCACAGGCCGTGCGCCATCGCATCAGCGACCTCACCGTGTTGTCCTACAGCGAGATCCCGGACGACCAAGCCGTCAAGGTGGTGTTCACCGTCGACGCCGAATTCAAGTCCCAACGACAAGCCGTTTCCTGAAAGCCCTGAGCCATGCAACTCAAACGCATCCTCGCCAAAGACAGCCGCACCGCCATGGACCTCGCCATGGCGCGTTACGGGAAGGACGTGCTCGTCGTCTCCAGCCAAAGCGTGGCCGGCCAGATCGAACTGGTGGTGGCGCTCGATGTCGCGCCACAGCCGGCGCCGGCACCGGTGGCCTCGAGCGAACCCAGCGCCTTTACGCAGGCTTTCCGCCGCGCGCTGGGGCCCATGCCCGAGCCTGAGCCCGAGCTGCTGCAGCCCGAGGAGGAGCCGGTGCTGACCGCCGCCGACATGCTGGCCAAACGCAAGGCCGTGACAGCGCCCGCGCCAACGGTCGCCCCCGCACCGGTGGCGGCCCCCGTTGCCACACCCGCACCTGTGGCCGCAGCGGTCGCTGCGCCTGTGGCGGCCCCTGCGCCTGTGGCCGATGACGGCCGCGGCCGCGAGGTGGTCGATGTGGTGCGTCGCGAGATCGCGGCGCTGCGCAAGGAATTTGCCCTGGGCCGTCAGGTCCAGGCCTGGCAGGACGGCCGTGCGTGGCCGCCCGGTGTGCGTCCGGTGGTCGACGCGCTGCAAGACGCGGGCGTGCCTGCCGGCTTGCGCGCGCTCCTGTCCGATGGTTTGCAGGAATCCGAAGATGCGCACGGTGCCTTGGCCAGCATGCGCGAGGTGATGGAGGGTGCGCTGACCGGCATGCCCACCGCCACCATCGGCCGTGGCCTGCACGCCATCTGCGGCCCCTCGGGCGCTGGCAAGACGCTGATGGTGACGCGCCTGGCGCGTGTCGCCGCGATGCATCTGACGCCGCAGCGCGTAGCCCTCATCGCCTTCAACGACGGGCGTAGTGGCGCCTGGAGCCAGACCCGGGTGCTCGCGGCGCAGGCCGGCGTGTCTTGCTGGCGCGCCGGCGACGTGGCCACGCTGCGTCTGCTGGTCGAGGAACTGCGCGAACGCACCGTGATCCTGATTGACACCGCGGGCGCCGACCCGCAGGCCCAGGCGGCGCTGCTGCAGTCGGCCGACCTGGGCATCGAGACCCACCTGTTGCTGCCCGCCGATGCGTCCATCGGCAGCGTCAAGCGCTTGCTCGCCTCGGGCAACGCCTGGCGCAGCCTGATGGTGGGTAAAGTCGACGAAAGCCATTCGCCCTGGCCGCTGCTGCAGGCCCTGTGCGATCAGCGCGTACCGCTCTCGTGCATGGCCGCTTCAGGCGATGTG
>JBIKUT010000327.1:0-3099 GCA_044347465.1 Ramlibacter sp. | reverse complement strand
TGGCCAGGTCGGCATCCAGTGCGCACAGGGTGTCCTTGGCATTACCCTGGCCCAGGAAGACCTTCTGCACGGCGCCGCCCACCATTTCACGCGCCTCGACCACACGCTCGGTCGGCGGATAGGAAATGGCGGTGCCCGTCTTGCTGATTTCCACCAGCGCGTTGGCCCAAGACTGGCGGATCGGCAGTTCGTTGGTCCAGGACTTGAAGTCAGGGCCGTTGAACACCGAGGAACGCGGGGGCGCCACGCCGTTTTTCACCAGCTTGGCTTGCATCTCGGTGCTGGTCGCCCACTGCAGGAAGTACCAGGCCGCTTCTTTCTTGGTCGAGAAGTTCGACACCGACACGCCCCAGCCAAACACGATGGGCTTGGAGACGCCCGAGGCCTTGCCCTTGGGCAGCACCTTGATACCGATGTCCTTGTCGCGGCCCGCAAACTTCATGATGTTGGCGAACTCGTTGGACGATTCATGCGTCATGGCCAGCTTGCCCTGACCCAGCATCTCGATCACCTGGGTGAAAGTGTGGTTGGCAGCGCCCGGAGGGCCGTAGTCCTTGAGCAGGTTCGCATACATCTCCGCACCCTTGATGGTGTTGGGATTGCACATGCTGGGTTTGCCAGCGGCATTGGAGAAATCGCCGCCGCTGTTGTAGATGAAGCCGGACACGGCATACGAGATCGCGCCACGGATACCGCGCGCGGCCCAGACGGTCGCATCGCCGCGGGCCGGGCAGGCCTTGAGCTTGGCGGCAGTCTCGGGCAGGTCCTCCAGGAACATGGGCTCGGCCACGTTGCACTTCTGGAAGATGCCCTTGTTCCAGTAAAACAGCGGCCCTTCCAGGTTGATCGGCAGTCCCACCAGCTTGCCGCCGATGGTCTCAGCGCGGCGCAGGCCTTCGCCGATGTCATTGAAGTTGAAGTCGGGCGCAGTCGCGGCCGGCGATGCGAGTAGCGGGCTGAGGTTGGCATACCAACCGGCCTTGTCGTACATCGCACCTTCGCGGAATTTCAGCGACATGAACACATCGACATCGCTGGACTTGGCCTGCAGCATGGTGTTCAGGCGCGTGCGAAATTGCTCCTCGTTGAACACTTCCACCCGCAGCCGGATCCCGGTCTTGGCGGTGAAGTCGCCCGACATGTCCTTGATCGCCTGCGACCAGGGGTGGTTGTTCAAAAGCAGATTGAGCGTCTGGCCATCGTGCTTCTTCCAGTTGAATGCTTGCGCGACGGCCGAGCCCGCGCCAAACACCATCGCGGCCGCGGCGGCCAGGACGCCCAGGGTATGTCTCCTCATCTCGATCTCCTTGTCGTTGAAGTACCTACGCACACACAAACACAAAAAATCCCATCAGGCGGACGTGTAGCCGCCATCCACCGGAATCGTCACGCCGTTGATCAAAGCCGACGCCGGCGACGCGAGGAACAGCGCCGTACCGGCCAATTCCTCGGGCTCGGCCCAACGCTTGCTTGGCAGACGCGCCATGAGCTTGTCATTGAACTCAGGGTTTTCGCGGCCGCCCCGACTGATCTCGGTGGCGATCCAACCGGGCGCAATGGCATTCACGCGGATGCCATCCTCGGCATAGGCCAGGGCCAGCGAGCGGGTCAGGCCCACGACCGCTGTTTTGGCGGCGGCATAGGCAGGCACCTGGGGCGCGCCAAAGTAGCTGTACATCGAGGCGATGTTGATCAGGCAGCCACGGGTTTGCTTCAGGTGAGGGCGAAAGGCTGCGGCCAGACGCACATTGCCGAAAAGATGGATGTCGACAATCTCGCGAAAGACCTCGGGCTGGTGTTCTTCCCAGCGTTTGAGACGACCCGCGCAGTGAATCAGCACGTCCAGCCGGTCGATCTTTTTCGATAACGCAAGGACCGCTTCGTCGCTCGTGACGTCCAGGGCCTCGAATCGGGCGCCCGCCTGGAGAACGTCATCGGGTGGCGGCTTGAGGTCGGTGACGGTGACCTGGGCCCCATGCTGGAGGAAGGCGTGGGCGAAGGCGCTGCCGATCCCGCCGCTGCCGCCACTGATCAAAACATGCTTGTCACGGACCGAAAAACTGATGCCGTTCATTCGACTTCCCAAGAGTGCTCAAAGACGCGAGCACTTCGAATGTAGGCATGATTTTTCGGTTTCGCAACTCGGTTTTCGAGTTCGAAACCTAAGGATTTCCCCTAGTTTGACCCTGGCGACTGCGACAGAATCTAGGTCCGAGCTGCTCGCGACACCATGACCGACACCACGTTCCTCGGCACCCGACTGCCCCTGATCCAGGCGCCCATGGCCGGCGCGCAGGACGCCCGCCTGGCGATCGCGGTCGGCCAGGCCGGCGCCCTGGGCTCGCTGCCTGCGGCCATGCTGGACGCAGCCTCGCTCGAACGCGAACTACGGCTGCTGAAGGCGGCAGGCTGCCCCTACAACGTCAACTTCTTCGTCCACAGTCCCCCCGCGCCCGACGCGGCGCGCGAGGCGCAATGGATGCAGGCGCTGGATCCCTACTACCGCGAGTTCGGTCTGGATCCCGCGCATGCCCCATCCGGCGCCAGCCGCCAGCCTTTCAGCCACGAGGCCGCCGAAGTGCTGGAGGCGTTTAGCCCACCCGTCGTGAGCTTTCATTTCGGCCTGCCCGCCCCCGAGCTGCTGGCGCGCGTCAAGCGCATGGGATCGCGCGTGCTGTCCTCGGCCACCACCGTGCGCGAGGCTCTGTGGCTGCAGGCCCAAGGTGCCGACGCCGTGATCGCGCAGGGCCTCGAAGCGGGCGGCCATCGCGGTCACTTTCTGGACAAGGACGTGACGCTGCAGGCCGGGACGGCCACCTTGCTGCCGCAGATCGTCGCAGCGCTGGACATCCCGGTGATTGCCGCCGGCGGCATCGCCGATGCCCAGGGTGTACGTGACGCGATCGGCCTGGGCGCAAGCGCCGTGCAGGTAGGAACGTCGTTCCTCTTGTGCGAGGAAGCACGCACCAGCGCCGTGCATCGCGCAGCCCTGAAAGACCTGCAGGCACCCACCGCGCTGACCAACCTGTTCTCCGGTGGCCTGGCACGCGGCATCGTCAACCGCGTCATGCGCGAACAGGGCCCCGTGAGTCCGGCGGC
>JBIKUT010000326.1:0-3102 GCA_044347465.1 Ramlibacter sp. | reverse complement strand
CACAGCACGCCGCGCGTATCGGCCATCAGGCCGTCCGGGCAGCCAAAGCTGTCGCCGCTGCGGTTGGTCGGGTCGCCAGCCAGGACGAAGTGATTCCAGGTGAAGGTGGTGGCGTCAAAGTCGCCGTCTTCCTTCCAGCGAATGATGTGACCCGCCGCATTGCGCGCGCGCGGGTTGGCCGCATCGACGCCAGGGCGTCCGGGCTCGCCGCGCTGGATGTTGTTGGTCAGGGTGCAATAGACCCAACCATCGGGATGCACCGCGATCCACTCGGGCCGGTCCATGCGGGTGCCGCCCACCGCGTCGCAGGCCTCGCGTGTCCTCACCAGCACCTGGCCCGGGTCGGCAAAGCCACCCTGCGGGGTGAGAGGGCCCTGGCCGTGCACCAGCGGCAGCCAGTGGCCGCGACCGTCGGCATCGAAGCGGGCCACGTAAAGCATGCCGTGATCGAGCAAATCCGCATTCGCACGCGCGCCCCCCGGGCGCATCGCGTCGCGGCTGACGAACTTGTAGATGTATTCGAAGCGCGCGTCTTCGCCCGAGTAGACAACGGCGCGTCCGTCCTTCGTGAGCGTCACCGTCGCGCCCTCGCGCGCGACCCGGCCCAGCGCAGTGCGCTTGACGGGCACCGAGGTCGGGTCATAGGGGTCGATCTCGACCACCCAGCCAAAGCGATGCGGCTCGTTAGGGTGGCGCGTCGCGTCAAAGCGTTCGTCGTGTTCGTGCCAACGCAGGCCGTAACCCCCGGGCTGCAGCCCATAACGGCGCTGGTGGGCGTCGGGCTGCTGGGGGCCGTGGAAATAGCCGATGAAGTTTTCTTCGCAGGTGAGGTACGTGCCCCAAGGCGTCTTGCCGCTGGCGCAATTGGCCAGCGTGCCCACAGGGCTCAGGCCCTGCGGGTCGGCCGCCGTGCGCAAAAGCGGATGGCCTGCGGCCGGACCCGAAAAATACATGGGCGTGCGCGCGGTGATGCGACGTGCGCGAGGCGAGGGCCGCACCATCATCCAGCCCGGGCCGCTGCGCACGATCTCGATCACCGACACGCCCACCGCCGCCTGCGCCTTGCGCACCTTCTCGGCGCTCCAGGTGCGCTGGCCGTCGGGGTGCAGCAGGCCGTCATCGTGGTACTCGTGGTTCACCGCCAGCAGGCCCCGGCCTTCACCGGGCAAGGCGTAGAACTGCATGCCGTCGTGGTGCATGCCCATTTGGGCTTCCTGATCCTGCGAGGTGTTGGAGGCGTCCAAACGGAAGCCGGGCACGCGATCGGGCAGACCCACCGGATCGCCCCAGGCCGCCAAGACCTGCGCGGTGTAGCCCGGGGGCACGATCAAACGGTCCGCGAAGCTGGGCGCAATGCCCTGGAATCCGAGCAGAGGCGCCCCAGTGGCCACACCGCCCGTGGCACAGCCCGCGATCGGCAGGCCCGCCAGGGGCGCGAGCAAGGCCGCCACGCCGCCGCGCAGCACGGTGCGGCGACCGAGGTCATGGATGCTGGGATGGCTGGAGGGGTTGCTGTCCTCCATCGTCGAAAAGTCTTTGGGCATGGGGATCCTCGAAAGCAGCCGCAGCCGCGGTGTCAGCGCTCAGGGCGAGACGGCGGTCGAACCTGCGGGTTCACGGGCCAGGGCATCGCGCACCAGCGCCACATCCAGGCCGTACATGTCGGCAAACGCCTCGAGCGGCTGCCCGCTGGCGCGGTAGGCGCGCAAGAGCGCCTCGCGCCGAGCCGCCTGGTCAGCCAACTGGGCCCACGCCTCGTCGACCAAGGCCAGGGCGGTGGCGTCCTGCGTGTGCACGCGCTCCAGGTACGCGTCGCGATCGAGCCCGCTGGCGTCGATGGCCTGTACCAGGCGCGCGCGGGCCCAGGTGCGCGCCGCCTCGGCGTCTCGGCCCTGGCGACGGCGGAACACCTCCAAGATCGCATGCTGTACATGCTCGGGTGCGACCGGCTCGACCGGGTTGCCATCGAGGTCGTGACGCAGGTCGCCGCCCGCCACCGCCTCGAGATACCGGGTGGAGCGCACATGCTGACCCAGGGCCTGCTTGAGGTCTTCTTTCTGGAAAGCGTCCGGGTGGCGCGACATCAGGTCTTCGAAGACGCCGCGCTTCAGGGGCCGAAAGCGCGCGCCAAACAGGCGCGGATGCAGCTCCCACAGGCGCTGCAGCAGGGGGTGGACGGGGCGCGGGGCGCGCGGCCCCTGGCCCTGGGCACCCCGGGCGCCGGGCTTACCCGCGCGGGGCGCACGGCGCTTGGGGTCAGACGATGGGGCCGGGCCCGCTTCAGTCGGCGGGGTGTTCAGGGGGGTGGTCTCACTCATGGATCCGTGACTGTAGCCGGGCACGGGCACAATCTCGGCCATGAAGATTGAAAAAGACACCGTGGTGACGATGCGTTGTCGCATCGCCGACGACAAGGGCCAGCTGATTCAGGACGGCAAGGCGCCGATGTCCTACCTGCATGGCGGACATGGCAACACCCTGCCCAAGATCGAAGAAGCGCTGGAAGGCAAGGCCGTGGGCGATCAGCTCTCCCTCGTGCTGGCCCCGGCCGATGCCTTTGGCGAGCCCGACCCCGACTTGCTACGCACCCTCGCCAAGCGCGATTTCCCGCCCGGGGTCAAGGTGGGCGGACAGCTCGAGCTGCCCGGGCCGCAAGGCGAGCCGTATCGCTTCACGGTGATGAAGATCAAGGGCGACAACGTGCTCCTGGACGGCAACCACCCGCTGGCGGGTCGCACTTTGACGCTATCCATCACGGTCTCCGAGGTGCGGGCGGCCAGCGCCGAGGAAGTGGCGCACGGCCATGCGCATGGGGCGCACGGGCATCACCACTGAGCCTGCGCAGGCCTTGAAAACAAAAACGCGCCCGAGGGCGCGTTTTTTTCTGAGTATGAGCCCGTGGCTCGATCAGCGACCTGCCACCACGCGCACCATCTCGAGCACCTTGTTGGAGTAGCCCCACTCGTTGTCGTACCAGGACACGAGCTTGACGAAGGTGCCATCGAGGGCGATGCCCGCCTCGGCGTCGAAGATGGAGGTGCGGGCGTCGCCGCGGAAGTCGGTGGCCACCACCTTGTCCTCGGTGTAGGCCAGCACGCCCTT
>JBIKUT010000325.1:0-3106 GCA_044347465.1 Ramlibacter sp. | reverse complement strand
CCGAGATGCCGTGCGACGCGCGTGTCCGCAAGGGCCAGGAGTTGGGTTGGTTCGAGCATGGCTCGACCTTGGTGGTGTTGGCCCCGCCCGGTTTCACGCTGGCGCCCGGCTTGGCCAGCGGGGACCGATTGCGTGCGGGGCAGGCCCTCATGGTCATGCCGGATTGAGCGCCGCAGCCTGCCGCACGCCTTGTCACGAAACCTTCATCTGACGGCGGACAATCAAGCGGTTATTTTTTCTGGGAGATCCCGCCTGCGGGAGGTGTTTCATGAGCGAATCTGATCCGGATTTCCGGCTGCGCCGCGATATCTCCGACAGCTACGATGAAGAGCTCGAGCTCGAGCTCGAAGACCGTCCCTTTGACGCTCACGGCAACGAGATCCCGCTCTCGGAGACCGAGAAGCGGGACCGGCGCACCTACTTTCGCGAGTTGCTGCGTTTGCAGGGCGAGCTGGTCAGGATGCAGGACTGGGTGGTGACCACCGGCCACAAGATGGTGGTCTTGTTCGAGGGCCGTGATGCGGCGGGCAAGGGCGGTGTGATCAAGCGCATTACCCAGCGCCTGAATCCGCGCGTGTGCCGGGTCGTTGCACTGCCCGCACCCAACGACCGCGAGCGCACGCAGTGGTATTTCCAGCGCTATGCCAGCCACCTGCCGGCCGCCGGCGAGATCGTGCTGTTCGACCGCAGCTGGTACAACCGCGCCGGGGTCGAGAAGGTCATGGGCTTTTGCACCGACGATCAGTACGAGGAGTTCTTCCGCTCGGTGCCCGAGTTCGAGCGCATGCTGGTGCGTTCGGGCATCCACCTGCTCAAGTACTGGTTCTCAATTTCAGACGAGGAGCAGCACTCGCGCTTTCTCAGTCGCATCCACGATCCCCTCAAGCAGTGGAAGCTCAGCCCGATGGACCTGGAATCGCGACGTCGCTGGGAGGCCTACACGCGCGCCAAGGAGGTCATGCTCGAGCGCACCCACATCCCCGAGGCGCCCTGGTGGGTGATCCCGGCCGACGACAAGAAAAAGGCGCGCCTGAACTGCATCGATCACTTGATCGCGCAGGTGCCCTATTCGGAAGTGCCGCATCCGCAGGTGTCGCTGCCCCCGCGTGAGCGCCACCAGGACTACGAGCGCCATCCGGTCCCCGACTGGATGCACGTGCCCTCACGCTATTGACACCGTGAGCACCGACGTCCGTCTGCCCCTGGCCGACACGGAGCCCGGGGCGCGGCCTCGGGAAGAGACCTGGGGCGCCGATTTCTCCGGACTGATCGCGGGCTTCGCCTTCGCTCCGCAGAGCGCGCCGCAGGCCTTGGACTCGGCGGGGGCGATCCGGCTGATGCAAGCCCATCGTGATCAGCTGCCCGCCGGGCACTTCGCGTGGCTGCACGTGGATTTGGCGCACGCAGCCACCGTCCGCTGGCTGGAGCGTCATGCCGACCTGCCGCAAGGGTTTTTCGAAGCGCTCGGCAGCCCCGCCCGATCGACGCGCGTGGAGCGTGAGGGCGACGCCCTGGTGGCGGTCGTCAACGACGTCATGTTTGATTTCGACTTCGACGCCGGCGACCTGTCCACCTTGTGGATCTGTCTCGATCGGGGGCTTGTTGTCACCGGACGGCACCAGCGCCTGCGCTCGATCGACACCCTGCGCACTCGCATCAAGCGGGGCGAGACGCTCCAGACGCCGCTGCAGTTGCTGGACTTTCTCCTGCGCGAACAATGCGAAGTCCTGACGGACATCGTGCGTCAGGTGACCCAACGTGCTGACGAGATCGAGGACCGGCTCCTGGCGGGCCGCCCCTCGGTTCAGCGCGCCGCCCTGGGGTCGATGCGCCGGCTGCTGGTGCGCCTGCAGCGCCTGATGGCGCCTGAGCCCGCCTCGCTGTTTCGCCTCCTGCAGCACCCCCCGACCTGGGTGAACGAAGATGAGTTGCAGTCGCTGCGCGAGGTGAACGAGGAGTTCCTCGTGGTCCTGAGCGACATGGCGTCCTTGCAGGAGCGCATCAAGCTGTTGCAGGAGGAGGTGGCCGCCGCGGTGAGCGAGGCCACGGGTCGCAGCCTGTTCATGTTGACCGTGATGACGGTCCTCGCGCTCCCGATCAACATTCTGGCGGGCCTGTTCGGGATGAACGTGGGCGGCGTACCGCTGGCGCAGCACCCGCACGGTTTCTGGATCATTGCGGTGCTGATCCTCGTATTCGGTGGGATCGCGGCGGCCTGGGTGTCACGCACCCGAGGCGAGCGTTAGGGTCTCAGCCCCCCGACTCCAGCACCTGCCCCTTGCCCCGCCCGCGCCCCAGCACCTCCAGCAGTTGGGGCAGGGCGGCCGCCAGGGCGGGTTTGAGGGTGTGCGGCGGGTTGATCAGGAACATCCCGCTGGCGGTCAGGCCCGGTCGGTGCGGCGCATCGCCCGGCATCTGGGCCTGTACAGGCTCGTCGCGCTGACCCACCGAGAGCGTCGCGTGCAGCCAAGGCTTGCCGGCCTGGTTGGCCAGGGTCTTGAGCCGGCGCGGCAGGTCATGCGCCTCGGGCCGGGGAATGATCGGATACCAGACTAGGTAGGTGCCGGTCGCAAAGCGCTTCAAGCTATCTTGTATGCATGCGCTCACTTTCGTGTAATCGCTCTTGATCTCGTAGCTCGGGTCGATCAACACCAGGGCCCGGCGTTGCGGCGGGGGCAGCAGCGCCTTGAGCGACTCGAAGCCGTCTTGGCGCGCCACGCTCACCTGCCGACCCGCCTCCAGCTGCGCCATATGACCGGCCAGGGCTTTGATGTCGGTCGGGTGCATCTCAAAGAGCTTGAGCTTGTCCCGGGCTTCGGCGCGCAGCAGCTTCTGGATCACGAAGGGCGAGCCCGGGTACAGGCGCGGGCGGCCCTCCCGGTTGAAGCTGGCCACCACTTCCAGGTAGTCGGCCAGGGCGGGAGCGGGGTCGGCCAGACCTGCGGCCAGCAGCTTGACGATGCCGTCCTGGGCCTCGCCCGAGGTCTCGGCCTGGTCGCCATCGAGCCGGTACACCCCCGCGCCGGCGTGGGTGTCCACCGCCATCAGGGGGGTGGGTTTCTGGGTCAGGTGCCGCAGGGTGGCAATCAGCACCAGGTGTTTGAGC
>JBIKUT010000025.1:0-11903 GCA_044347465.1 Ramlibacter sp. | reverse complement strand
GGCCTCGGCCCATGCCGCCAACGACACCGCACGCTATTCGGCCATGCTCGATTGGGGGCTGCGGTTGGTGGTGCTGCTGGCGGTGCCCAGCTCGGTGGCCCTGCTGGTGTTCGCCACGCCCTTGGTGGCCACCTTGTTCCACTATGGCGCCTTTACCGGGCGCGATGTGACGCAGGTCTCCACCGCCCTGGCCGGCTATGGCGTGGGCTTGCTCGGGCTGGTGGCGATCAAGGTGTTGGCCCCGGGGTACTACGCCAACCAAGACATGCGCACACCGGTGCGCATCGCCATCGTGGTGCTGGTGGTCACGCAGTTGCTGAACGTGGCCCTGGTGCCGCTGTTGCAGCACGCCGGTCTGGCCCTGTCGATCGGCTTGGGCGCCTTGCTCAATGCGTCCTGGCTGCTGATTGGCTTGCGCAAGCAAGGCAGCTGGCAGCCCTCGCCGGGTTGGGTGCGCTTTCTGCTGCAGGTGGTGGGGGCGACCGCGCTTCTGACCGTGTTCCTGGCCTGGAGCGCGGGGGCGGTGTCCTGGGTGGACCTGCGCGTGCAACCCCTACAGCGTGTGGGACTTTTGGCGGCGGTGCTGGCCGCAGCGGCGGTGATTTACTTTGGCGCCCTCTGGGCGGCCGGGGTGAAGCTGCGCCAGTTTGTGGCGCGCTGACCGCTGGCGGCCCTGCAGCCTCCTTGACGCGCCTCGCAGGCCGCGCTTACAAAGCTTCCAATGCAGATCGATTTCTCGGCGCCCACGCCCCTGGCGTACTTCCGCTCCCTGGTCCAGAGCGACGACCACTTTCCCCTGCTGGAAGCCGCAGCCAGCCTGGCCCAGGACGAATACCCCGACTTGGACGTGCAACAGGTGCTGGGCGATGTCGACCAGCTGCTGGCGCGCTTGAAGCGCCGCCTGCCCGCCGACGCGCCGGCCTTGCAGCGCCTGCGCATGCTCAATCAGTTCTTCTTTCAGGACCTGAGTTTCGGCAGCAACGTCAACGACTACAGCGACCCGGACAACAGCTACCTGAACGTGGTGCTGCGCACCCGGCGCGGTATCCAGATCTCCTTGGCCGTGTTGTGGCTGGAGCTGGCCCAGGGGCTGGGGCTGCATGCCCGTGGGGTGTGCTTTCCGGGGCATTTCATGGTGAAGGTGAACCTGCCTAAGGGGCAGGTGGTGATCGATCCCTTCACCGGCCAGTCGCTCTCGCGCGAGGAGTTGTCGGAGCGGCTCGAACCCTACAAGCATCGCAGCGGCCTGACGGGCGACTTCGAGGTGCCGCTGGGCCTGTACCTTCAGTCGGCGCCGCCGCGGGACATCATCGCCCGCATGCTGCGCAATCTGAAAGAAATCCACCGCGCGCAGTCCGACTGGCCGCGCCTGATCGCGGTGCAAGACCGCCTGGTGACCCTGATGCCCGAAGCCTGGTCGGAATACCGCGATCGGGGCCTGGCCCATGCGGCGCGCGGACAGACCGAGCTGGCGGTGCGTGACCTGGAAACCTATCTGGGCAATGCGCAGGACGCTTTGGACATCGACGCGGTGGCCGACCACCTGGCCAACTTGCGCCGCGCGCGCAACTAAGACCGACGGCGGCTGGCGCGCTTAGCGCACTTCCACCGGTGCGCCGTCGCCGCGCGCCGCGATGGCGCCAATCTCGTAGACCGTCTCGCCCTGCGCGCGCAGGGTGGCCGCCGTGGCCGCCGCGTCAGCGGCCGCGACCACCACCACCATGCCGATGCCGTTGTTGAAGGTGCGGTTCATCTCGTGGTCAGAGATGGCGGCGGTTTTTTGCAGCCAGGCAAACAACTCGGTCTGCGGCCAGCTGCCTTTTTTCAGGTGGGCGGCTGTGCCTTCGGGCAGCACGCGCGGGATGTTTTCCAGCAAGCCGCCGCCGGTGATGTGGGCCAGGGCCTTGATCGGGTGCTGGGCCAGGGTGGCGAGCACCGGCTTGACGTACAGGCGCGTGGGGGCCATCACGGCCTCGCGAAAGGGCTTGCCGTCCAGGGTGGCGGGCAGGCTGGATCCAGCGCGTTCGATGCACTTGCGCACCAGCGAGAAACCGTTGGAGTGCACGCCGTGCGAGGCCAGGCCCAGCACCACATCGCCGGGGCGCACGTCGCGGCCAGTGAGGATCTTGGATTTTTCGACGGCGCCGACGCAAAAGCCCGCCAGGTCGTACTCGCCCTCGGGGTACATGCCGGGCATCTCGGCGGTCTCGCCCCCGATCAGGGCGCAACCGGAAAGCTCGCAGCCGCGGGCAATGCCGCCCACCACCGCCGCCGCCGTGTCCACATGCAGCTTGCCGCAGGCGAAGTAGTCGAGGAAGAAGAGGGGCTCGGCACCTTGCACCAGCACGTCGTTGACGCTCATGCCCACCAGGTCGATGCCGACGGTGTCGTGCATGTTCCATTCGAAAGCGAGCTTGAGCTTGGTGCCCACGCCGTCGGTGCCGGAGACCAGCACGGGCTCCTTGTAGCGTTTGGGCACCTCAAACAGCGCGCCAAAGCCGCCGATGCCGGCCAGCACGCCCTCGCGCATCGTCTTTTTGGCCAGCGGCTTGATGCGCTCGACCAGCGCGTCGCCGGCATCGATGTCGACGCCGGCGTCCTTGTACGAGAGGGGGGCTTGAGTCATGGGCGGGCGTTCGGCAGGTGAGGGAGGGCGGCGCCGCGCAGCTTGACAGGGGCGGCCCGATAGAATTTGCTGGATTTTACTTTGCAGCCCGTCCCCCCCGATGTTCCCGATTCATGCGCCGGATCCCGCACTGGTTGGCACGCTGTCCGTGCCCGCCGGGGCCGGCTGCCGCCCCTGCCGGCCATGAAGCAGATCGCGCTGGACATCGGCCTGACCCGTGGCCCGACGCTGGAAACCTTTTGCGCGGGCCCCAATGACGCGGCGCTGGCCCACCTGAAGCTGTGGTGTGGCAGTCCGACCCGCTCGCCGGTGCCCACCTACCTGTGGGGCGCCAGTGGCGGCGGCAAGACCCACCTGCTCAAGGCCGTGGCACAGGCCCTGCGTGACCAGGGCGCCACGGTGGGCTGGCTGGACCCCTCGGTGACCGAGCCCCCCGCCTTCGACGAGCGTTGGGCGGCGGTGATGCTGGACGACACCCACCTGTACACCGCCGTGCAGCAGCATGCAGCCTTCAACTGGTTCGTCAACGCCCAGACCCTGCAGCGGGGTGTGCTGGCGGCAGGTGCCGTGCCGCCGGCCGACCTGAAGCTGCGCGAAGACCTGCGCACCCGCCTTGGGTGGGGCCATGTATTTCACCTGCAGGTGCTGTCCGAGACCGAGCGGCGCGCGGTGCTGCGCCAGGCGGCCGATGCGCGCGGGGTGTTTCTGGGCGACGAGGTGATGGATTACATGCTCACGCGCTTCTCGCGGGATCTGGGCAGCCTCATGCAGCTGCTGGAGCATCTGGACCTGTATGCCCTGCAAACCAAGCGCGCCATCACCATCCCCTTGATCCGCTCGATGCTGGAGAACGAGTGAAACTCGCGCTGTTCGACCTCGACCACACCCTGCTGCCGATTGACTCCGACTACGCCTGGGGCGAGTTCACCCTGGAGATCGGCTGGTGCGACCCCGGTCACTTCAAGACTCGCAACGACGAGTTTTATGCCCACTATCAGGCCGGCACGCTGGACGTGCATGCCTATGTGCGCTTTGCGACCGAGGCCATTCGCCTGCGGGGCGAGCAGCAGGCCCTGGCCGCGCGCGAGCAGTTCCTGCAGCGCGTGATCGCCCCCGCGATCCAGCCGCAGGCGCTGGACCTGGTGGCGCGCCACCGCGACGCCGGCGACCAGGTGGTGATCGTCACCGCCACCAACGAATTCGTCACCCGGCCGATTGCCGAGCGCTTTGGCGTGCAGGAGCTGATTGCGGTGAACCTGCAGCGCGATGCCAGCGGCTGGATCACCGGCGAGATCGAGGGCGTGCCCTCCATGCGCGCCGGCAAGGTCACGCGCATGGCCCAATGGCTGTCGCAGCGAGGCCTGGACTGGGCCGATGTCGACGCCACCTTTTATTCCGACTCCATGAACGACCTGCCCCTGCTGGAGCAGGTGCGCCACCCGGTGGCCACCAATCCTGACCCCCGGTTGCGCCAGGTGGCCGCCGAGCGGGGCTGGCGCATACTCGACCTGTTTGGCAATTCCCCATGATCAAGAAATTCATCGACCGGCTGCTTGGCACGGGCTCCGCGGGCAAGCACCGCTTCGGCAAGCGGCGTGAAGTGCCCCACAGCGAGCACGGCATCGACCTGTCCTTGGTCGACGAGCGCGCGATCAACGTGGTGCGCACCCTGCAGGACGCGGGCTACGAGTCCTACATCGTCGGCGGTGCGGTGCGTGACCTGCTGCTGGGGCTGCGCCCCAAGGACTTTGATGTGGCCACCGACGCCACGCCCGAACAGGTCAAGAGCCTGTTTCGACGCGCCTTCATCATCGGCCGGCGCTTTCGCATCGTGCACGTGGTGTACGGGCGCGGGCGCGAGCACGAGGTGATCGAGGTCTCGACCTTCCGCGCCTACCTGGACAACGCAGCGGCCGAGGCCGTCTCGGGTAACGAGCGCACCAGCAAGAGCGAACTGGCCGGCATGAAGCATGCGGTCGATGCCAGCGGCCGCGTGCTGCGTGACAACGTCTGGGGCCCGCAGGATGAAGACGCCACGCGGCGCGACTTCACCGTCAACGCCATGTACTACGACCCCCACACGCAGGTGGTGGTCGACTACCACGGTGGCATGGAAGACGCCAAGAAAAAGCGCCTGCGCATGATCGGTGACGCGGCCACCCGCTATCGCGAAGACCCGGTGCGCATCATCCGTGCGGTGCGCTTTGCGGCCAAGCTCAGTCCGCTGGGGTTCCAGCTGGAAGCCAAGACCGCTGCGCCCCTGCAAGCCTGCAAGAAATTGCTGGCCGAGGTGCCGCAAAGCCGCTTGTTTGACGAGATGCTCAAGCTGCTGCAAACCGGCCACGCCCTGGCCACGATCGCGCAGCTGAAGTCCCTGGGGCTGGAGCGCGGCATCTATCCGCTGCTCGAACTCGTGGTGGAACGCGCCGACCAACCCTTTGTGCGCGCCGCCTTGCAGGACACCGATCGCCGCGTGGGCGAAGGCAAGCCGGTGGCGCCCAGCTTCTTGCTGGCCGCTGTGATGTGGTCCGATGTGCGCGAGGGCTGGGCCCAGCGCCAGGCCAATCGCCAGGCGCCTTTCCCGGCGCTACAAGATGCGATCGACGACGTGTTCAACGCGCGTATCGGTGATGTGTCCGGTCGCGGCAAGCTGGCCGCGGACATGCGCGAGATCTGGATGATGCAGCCGCGGTTTGACAAGCGCGTGGGCAGCACGCCCTTTGGCCTGGTGGAACAACCGCGCTTTCGCGCCGGCTTTGATTTCATGCGTCTGCGCGCCGATGTGGGCGAGGTGGATGTGGTGCTGGCCGACTGGTGGCAGGAGTTCAGCCTGGCCAGTGATGCGGTGCGCGAAGACCTGATCGAACAGGTGCGTGACGAGCAGCCGCGTGGCGCGCGTCGCGTGCGTGCGGTGCGTCCTGCGGCGTCGGCCCCCGACGAAGGCGTCACGCCGCGTGACGATCTGCCGGGGGAAGAGGGCGCTGCGCCGTCTCCTGCGCGCAAGCGCCGTCGCCGTCGCAAGCCTTCGGGTGGCGGTGGTGGCACCTCGCCAGCCGGCGACGCCGGCGGCGAGGGCTAAGGCGCAGGTCGCTGCGTGCCGGGTGGGTCATGCTGCGCGAGCCGGTCACCGCCTATGTCGGTCTGGGGGCCAATCTGGGCGATCCCGCAGCCGCTGTGCGCCAGGCCCTGACCGATCTGGGGCACCTGCCCCACACCCGCCTACTCGCAGCGTCTGACCTGTATCGCACCGCGCCCCATGAGGCCGAAGGGCCAGACTTCATCAACGCGGTCGCCGCCGTGCAAACGCATCTGACCGCCCCCGATTTGCTCGCCGCCTTGCAGGGGCTCGAGCAGGCTGCGGGTCGCGAGCGGCCCTGGCACCACGCGCCGCGCACGCTCGATCTCGATCTATTGATTTATGGCGACGCGCGTATCGACAGCCCCGCGCTGACCGTGCCCCACCCTCGGTGGACGCAACGCGCCTTTGTGCTGGTGCCACTGGCGCAGGTGGCACCGCAATGCGTCACGCCGGAACAACTGTCCGCCGTCGCGATGCAGCCCCTGGTTCGCTGGGACGGACGCTGAGGCGCGCGTCGCTCAGTACCGCGTGCTGCGTTGCTGCGCCACGTCGAGCTCGCTGACCGCACCCGCCTGATTGCCCCAGGCGCCACGCACGAAGGTGAGGACTGCGGCGATGTCGGCGTCACTCATCACCAGTGCAAAAGGCGGCATGCCGAAGGGCCGGGGGTGGCCGGCGGTGGCGGGTGCGTAGGCGCCATGGATGGTCACCTGCACGAGGTTGGCCGTGACCGGTAGCGTGACCGCGCGGTTACCGGCCAGGCGCGGGTAGGCGCCGGCCACGCCTTCGCCCCGCTCACCATGGCACTGGGCGCATTGCTCGCCGTAGAGGCGTGCGCCGCGTTGCACCACGCTGGCTGCGGCGGGCAGCGTGCGCGGCGGGAGCGATGCCTGGGTCTGGGGCACGGACTTGAGAAACACCGCCATCGCTTGCAGGTCGGGTTCGTTCAGATGTTGCGTGCTGTGAAGAACGACTTCTGCCATCGGACCGAGCGTGCTCGCCGACGGTGAAGAGCCGGTGCGTAGCAAGGTCACGATGTCCGCCAAGGGCCAGTGGGCGACTCCGGCCTCGGACGATGACGCCAGCGAAGGTGCGTACCAGGCCTGCATCGGGATCATGCCGCCCGACAGGTCCAGCACCTCGCTGGCGCCCCAGGCGTTGCGGGCGCTGTGGCAGGCCGAGCAATGGCCCAGGCCTTGCACCAGGTAGGCGCCGCGGTTCCATTGCGGGCCACGCTCGGCTTCTTCGCGGTGGCCGCCGGGGCGAAAGTACAAGGCCCGCCACACCGCCAGCGCGGCCTGGGTGTTGTACGGCCAGTGCAGCGCGTGCGGGGTGTTGGGGCGATCTTGCGGCGCCAGCGTGCGCAGGAAGGCATACATCGCATCGGCGTCGGCGCGCGTGATGCGTGTGTAGTGGGTGTAGGGGAAGGCCGGGTACAGCATGCGCCCGTCGCGCGAGCGCCCGTGGTGCAGGGCCCGCCAGAAGTCGTCACCGGTCCAGGCGCCCAGGCCGGTGCGTACATCGGGGGTGAGGTTGCCGGCGTAAACGGTGCCAAAAGGCGTGGCCAGCGCACGTCCGCCGGCCCAGGGGGCACCGCCACGGTCGGTGTGGCAGGCCATGCAATTGCCCGCGCGTGTGAGGTACTCGCCGCGCGCGATGGTGTCGGCGCCTGTGGGGGCGGGCCCTGCGGCGGTGGGCGGGTCGTTGTGCCCGGGCGCTTCGCTGCGCGCATACAGCCAGGCGCAGACCGATGCCAACACCAGCCCCGCCAACGCCAGCGCCCAAGTGATGCGGCGCTTCATGGCTTGGCGCCTGTTGCGGCCGGCAGGTTCACGCTGCCGCACACCAGGCTCGGCGCAGCGGGCAGGCGGGCCAGGGCCTGGGTGTTGGCGGGCAGCGCCTGCGACGCCAGCCAGGCGGTGACCGCGTTGAGGTCTTCGGGCTCGAGCCTGCGTGCGATCTGCGCCATGCAGTCGGGCGCGTGCGCGCGTCGCTCGCCGCTGCGCCAGGCGCCCAGTTGCGCGTTCAGGTAATCGCGGGGCAGGCCCAGCAGGCCGGGTGTATTCGGCAGTACGCCTGTCAGAGACGCCCCGTGGCATTGCGCGCAGGCGGGCAGTTTGCGTGCGGGATCACCTTGCAGGGCCAGCGTGCGACCGCGCTCGAGGGTGGCTTGCGGTGCGCGTGCGGGGGCGGGCGGCGGATAGGGCAGATCGAGGCTGGCGAAGTGTTGCGCGATCTCCATCAGGTAGGCGTCGGACAGCGGATCGAGCAGGCGCGTCATGAGCCCATAGTGGCGGCGCCCTTCACGAAAATGCAGCAGCTGGTGGTAAAGATAGCCTGCGGGCTTGCCGGCGATGCGCGGGTAGTAGCCATCGGGCCCTGCGCGCCCTTGCGCGCCGTGGCAGGCGGTGCAGGCCAGCGTACGCTGCGCCAGGGTGTCTTCGAAGGGGGCGGCGTGGCTCCAGCCCGTGGCCACAACCAGCATCATCATGAACAGAAACTTCACGGGCTGGATGATGCCTGTTTTTGCAGCGGCGCTATCGCGCGGGCTGCGTCGATAATCGCCGGACTTAATCCCGATCGTTAATCCCGATCGCCACCCCGCACGCCGCACACCCATGACCGACGCGAACAGCGACACGCTGCTGCACTGGACCGAGGCGGACGTCCCGCGCAGCGCGCGCTGGCAAAGCGAGGCCGGCTGGCCCGCCCCGAGCCGCGTGCAGATCGCCGATGACGCATGGTCTGCCGATGTGGCGTATCGCCTGGCCTGCGAGGGCACAGCCTTGCTGTGGCGCGGCGACTTTCACAATGCACGCCAGTTGCTGCAGGCGCTGGGGCGGCGTGTGGACCGCAAACCCCGCAAGTCCGCAGCGCCCGCGCCTGCCGCGCCGGCCGATCTGTTCTATCGCCATCGCCAAGCCCAGGGGCGTCGCGCGCGGGTGCTGGGCCTGCTGCTGATCGAACTCGCCCCCGACTACGCCATCGCGTTGCGGCGCGCCCCCGACTTGCGCGAGGCCTGCCAGGAGGCCTGGGGGCCGCCCACAGGCGCGCCGGTGGTGGTGGCCTTGCGCGAGCTGATGGGGCTGGTGGGCGCGCACGAGTGGCGCAAGAAGGGCGTGGAGATCCCGGCGCTGGGCAGAGCGCCTTCCAACCGCATCCATCCGCACTACGGCGTGTTCTCGCCGGTACGGGGTGAGTACCTGGACCTGCTGGCGCGTGCGCCCTTGCCAGTCGATCACGCGCTGGCCTTTGACATCGGCACCGGCACGGGCGTGATCGCTGCGCTGCTGGCGCGGCGGGGCATCGCCCATGTGGTGGCGACCGATACGAATGAACGCGCCCTGACCTGCGCCCGCGACAACCTGGCCCGCCTGGGCGTACAGGAGCGGGTGCAGTTGCAGGCGGTGGATCTGTTCCCCCCGGGCCAGGCGCCACTGGTGGTCTGCAACCCGCCCTGGGTGCCGGCCCGCGGACAGTCCGCGCTCGAGCGCGCCGTCTACGACCCCGACAGCCAGATGCTGCGCGGTTTTCTGTCCGGGCTGGCGGCCCACCTCGTCCCAGGCGGCGAGGGCTGGCTGATTTTGTCGGACCTGGCCGAACACCTGGGCCTGCGCACGCGCGACACGCTCCTGGGGTGGATCGCGGCAGGGGGCCTGGCCGTGCATGGGCGTCTGGACATCGCGCCGCGCCACCCCAAGGCGACAGACCCAGAAGATCCGCTGGCGGCGGCGCGCGCCCGCGAGGTGACCTCGCTGTGGCGACTCGTTCGCGCCAATTGAGGACCTGAGTCTGAGGGCCTGAGCCGGCACGCTGACAGCGCGTGGGGTTGATGGACCACGCGCGATCGGTCGGCCGGCGTGCATGCTGCGCTCCGGTTCGCATCGCTTGCCATGCATCTGTTTGAACGCTGGGTCGTGTCGGTATCGCCTGCGCGGTGGGTGGCACTCGTGTGTCTGGTCGGCGCCGGTGCACTCGGTGCCCGTGTCGCGGCGCAGGGTGTGACTGTCGACTTTGGTGCGTCACGTCCCTCGCCCGAAGTGCGCGAGGTGGCCGATTGGATCTTGCGCACAGGGGATGCGGGCGGGCGCGCGTGGGTCATCGTCGACAAGAAGCAGGCTCGGCTGTTTGTCCTGGATGGGGCCGGTCGATTACTCGGATCAGCCCCCGTGCTGCTTGGCAGCGCGCGCGGTGACCACACCATACCCGGCATCGGCGAGCGGCCGCTGTCGCAGATCCGACCTGAGGAGCGTACGACCCCCGCGGGTCGCTTCGTCGCCGAGCCCGGGGTCAATGCACAGGGCGAGGACATCGTGTGGGTCGACTACGACGCGGCGGTTTCCATGCACCGGGTGCGCACCCACGTGAAGACCGAGCGACGGCTGCAGCGCCTGGCCTCACCCACGCCGCAGGACAACCGGATCTCGTACGGGTGCATCAACCTCCCGCGTCACTTCTACGAAGCGGTGCTGGCGCCGCACGCGCGCGCGGGGGCGGTGGTTTACGTGTTGCCGGAGATCCGCACGCACCGGGATGTCTTTGGCATGCCTGAAGCGACGACGCTATCGCGACCTCCGATTCCGCGCGAGGCGGGCACTGTCCGACACGGGTTGCGGACTGCTACCGACGGCAGCGAGTTTGCGGATCACTAGGCTGATCGCAGCTGGTGTCGAAGCCAGCGTTGTTCATCGTCTCCCGCATTTCAAGGAGTTCCCGACATGATTCGATCACCCCTCTTACGTACTTCGCTGGCCAGTCTGGCCTTGACCGCCTCCTGGGGTGTCGTGCTCGCCCAGAGCGGCACGACATACCCGGGCGCTGACAGTGCGGGCGTCGAAACGCCGCCTTCCAGCACCGCCCCGGGCGCGAACACCGGCACCATGGGTGCGGGCAGTGGCAGTACCGGCAGCAGCAGCACGGGCACCAGCGGCACGGGTGCCGGCAGCACGGGCACCAGTACGGGTACGACCGGTACCGAGACGATGGGCACGGGCACCGGTACCAGCCCCGCGCCGGGCAGCGCGGGCCGCGATACCGGGACCAGCGGGGCGGGCGCGCCCATGGGATCGAGTGGCACGGACACCGGCACCGGCACCACGGGGGCGAGCGGCAGCATGGGGTCGACTTACGGCACCGAAGGCGCCGCGAGCCAGACGTCGCCTCGCACGCAGCGCATGGACCGCAACTGAAGCCGTTCCACCTGACAGCGCCCGTGCAGCGCGCGGGCCCGTCATGCGGAGGGCCGCGTCGGCAAAAAGTCGGCAAAGGTGTTAAGTTCCTTTGTTCACTGGGCGACGCCCCAAAGAGAGAGCATGAGAATTCCAACATCGGTTCTGGCGCGCCTGGACCGTCAGCAGCTGCGGGGCATCCGGCGCGGCGTCGAGAAGGAGAGCCTGCGGGCGACTTCCGATGGCGCTTTGGCGACGACCCCGCATCCGAGCGCGCTGGGATCGGCCCTCACGCACCCTCACATCACCACCGACTACAGCGAGGCGCAGCTGGAGTTGATCACCGGCGTCCACGCCAGCCCGCAGGCGTGCGTCGACGAACTTGCCCAGATCCACCAGTTCACCCTGCGGGCCCTGGGCCCGGAGATGCTGTGGGCCTCCAGCATGCCGTGCCGACTGCCCGCCGAAGACGAGATCCCGATCGGTTACTACGGCAGCTCCAATGTGGGCCAGGCCAAAAGCGTTTATCGCATGGGACTGGCGCACCGCTATGGCCGGCGCATGCAGACGATCTCGGGCATCCACTACAACTGGTCGATGCCGGGCGTGGGCAACGCGGACTACTTTGGCCTGATTCGTAACTTCCGTCGGCATGCCTTCCTGCTGCTGTATCTCTTGGGCGCCTCGCCGGCGCTCAACGCCTCTTTCATCGACGGACGCCCCCACGAGCTTCAGAAGCTGTCCGCCGATACCCTCTATCTGCCGCATGCGACCTCGCTGCGCATGGGGCGTCTGGGCTATCAGAGCGAGGCCCAGTCCCGACTGGCCGTGAGCTACAACGATCTCGATGGCTATGCCGCCTCGCTGCACGAGGCGCTGACGCAGCCCTATCCGCCGTATGAGGCGATCGGTGTGCGCGACGCGCAGGGCCGCTACCAGCAGCTGGCCACCACCTTGCTGCAGATCGAGAACGAGTTCTACGGCACGATCCGCCCCAAGCGCAATATCTTCCCCGGCGAGCGCCCGCTGC
>JBIKUT010000324.1:0-3159 GCA_044347465.1 Ramlibacter sp. | reverse complement strand
CCTGCGGGTTCATGCGCACTTCTTGCGCACTGCCTTCGAGCATCATCGCGCCCCGGTTCAAGACAGTCACCCGGTCGGCCAGCGCCAGGGCCACATCCATGTCGTGTTCGATCATCAGCATGGTGATGGTGCGCGGCAGGTCGCGAATGATCGCGGACAGGCGCTTGCGCTCGGCGGGCGACAGGCCCGCGCAGGGCTCGTCCAGCAGCAGCAGGCGCGGGCTGTTCACCAGCGCAAGCACCAGTTCCAATTGCCGACGCTCGCCGTAAGACAGGCTCTTGACCATGACGTCGGTTTTGCCTGTCAAGCCCACCCGTGTCAGTTCTTCTTCGGCCTTGTCACGCACGTGCTGCATCCGGGCCACGCTGCTCCACATGCCCCACTTGGCGCCTTGGATGCCCAGCATGGCCAGCGCCACGTTCTCCAGCACGGTCAGGTCGACGAAGACGCTGGAGATCTGGAAGGTGCGGCCCACGCCCTTGAGCGTGCGCTGCGCTTCGGCCAGGTGGGTGATGTCCTCGCCAAAGCATTCGATCACGCCGCTCGAGGGCTGGATGACGCCGCTGATGCAGTGAAACAGCGAGGTCTTGCCGGCGCCGTTGGGGCCGATGATCACGCGTCGTTCACCGGGCGCGACTTCCAGGCTCACGTCGCTGACGGCGCGCAGCCCGCCGAAATTCTTGGTGACCGCGCGCAGGCTCAGGGCGGGTGTGCTCATGATTGGCCCTCCTTGCTTGCGGGCGCGATGAGGCGTCGAACCAGACCGACGACGCCACCGGGCGCCCAGATCACGACGGCGATGAAGACCAGGCCCATCACCACCAGGTGCAACTCGAAGAAGGTACTGACCCAGTTGCGCAGACCCAGCACCAGGCCCGCGCCGATGAAGGGCCCGAGCAGCGTGCCCGAGCCGCCGACGATGGCCATCAGAACCGCTTCGACGTTGTTGTGCAGCGAGGCCGTCACCGGGTTCACGAACCGGTTCAGGTAGACATACAGCACCCCGGCCACGCTGGCCATGAAGGAGGAGATGACGAAGGCCGTGTACAAGTGGGCGCCCGGCTGAAAGCCCAGGCTGCGCATGCGGGGCTCGCCCGTCTTGATGCCGCGCAGGGCCAGGCCGAAGGGCGAGCTCACCAGCCGCTGGTAGACGATCAGGACGATGACCACCACCGCCAGCACCAGGTAATAAAACTGGGTGGCATTGGTGATCTTCAGATCGCCCAGGGCGGGAGCCGGCACGTTGGTGATGCCGCTGTCGCCGCCGGTCAGCGCCGTCCAGCGATACCCCACGCCCCAGATGATGTAGCCCATGGCCAGCGTCACCAGGATGAAGTAGACGCCGCGCGTGCGCACCGACAGGCCAAACAGGGTGCCCAGCAGGGTGCCCGCCAGAATGCCAGCCGGTACCGCGGCGGCACCCGAGACGCCGTAGCGCACCTGCAAGATGGCGGTGGTGTAGGCCGACACCGCGAAGAAGGCGGCGTGGCACAAGGAAAAGAGCCCGGCATGACCGAGCAGCAGGTCGGCGGACAGGGCCAGCATGCCGAAGATCAGCATCTGGGTGGTCAGCGTGACCCAGTACGTGCCCGCCATCTGAGGCAGCAGCAAAGCCAGCCCCAGCAGCAGCACCAGCGCGATGCGATTGGTATGGTTCATGTCATGTTCGCGGTGCCGAACAGCCCGCGCGGACGGAAAAGCAGCAGGATCGCCATGGGACCGAAGAGAACGAAGTAGGACATCTCAGGCAGCAGCCAGCGCCCGTAGGCGTCTAGCAGGCCCACGATGAGCGCGCCGATCATGGCGCCCTCCAAGCTGCCCAAGCCGCCGACGATGACCACCACGAGGGCGAACACCAGGATCTCCCATTCGGCACCGGGGTAGACCGTAAGGAAGGCGCCGCCGAGCACGCCGGAGAAGCCGGCGAGGAAAGAGGCCAACGCGGACACGATGATGAACAGACGGTCGACATGAATGCCGGTGGCACTGACCATCTCGCGGTCATCGACGCCCGCACGAATCGCGGCGCCGATCTGCGTTTTGCGATACAGGATCCACAGCAGCACGGCCACCAGCACACCGACCGAGGTGAGGAACAAGCGGAACACGGGATACACGATGTCGCCGGGTAGTTCCACCACACCGCGCATCATCATGGGAATGGGCAGTTTTTGCGCGTCACCGCCCCAGACCTTCAGGGCCAGATCGCCCACCACATAGGCCAGACCGGTGGTGATCAGCACCTGCGCGAGGTGGTCTTCGCCGGTGCGTTTGATCAGCACCTTGTCGGCCACAAAACCGAGCAGAGCCCCGGCCGCGCCACCGGCCAGCAAGGCCAGCGCGAAGTTCCCCGTGGTCTTGGCGACGACCAGACCGATGTAGCCACCGAGCAGGTAGTACGAGCCGTGGGCCATGTTGACGATCCGCATCAAGCCGAAGGTCAGCGTGAAACCACTGGCCAGCAGGAACAGCAAGGCCGCGTAGGAAATGCCGTTGAAGGTCTGGAGAATGAAACTGTTCATGGGCGGCACCCGAAAGGCTCTCCGCCCGCAGGGCGGAGAGCCAACTCACACAAGAATCCGTAGGCGGCTTAAGGCTTGTACGGACCGCGCTTGAGGAAGTCTTCCGGCTTGTCGGTCCAGAACTGCGACACCGCCGGGTAGGTCTTCACCGGGATGTTCATCAGGACATCGCCCAGGATCGGGTGCTTGACCTTCTGAAGACGCGTGATGTAGACGTTTTGGATCGGGTTGTCGTAGGCATCGAGCTTGAGCGGGCCGCGCGGGGCCTTGACTTGCACGGTGCGCATGGCCTTGAGGAAGGCTGCACGGTCTTCGACGTTGCCATTGATCGAGTCGATCGCCGCCTTGGTCCACAGGCCCGAGGTGTAGGACGACTCGGCAAACCACGAGGGCAGCTTCTTGTAGCGGCGAGCGTAGTCATCCACGAACGCCTTGTTCTCGGGCGTGTCGATGCCGGCCACGTAATGCACCGAGTTGGAGATCAGGCCGACGGCGCGGGCATCGATCTGCGGGATGGCGTCTTCGTGCAGCCAGTAGCCGCCATGCAGCTTGAACTTCTTGTCGTAGCCAAAGTTGTACCAGGCCTCGAAGAAGCGGATGCGCGCCACGCCGGCCAGGGCCACGACCACCGCATCGC
>JBIKUT010000323.1:0-3160 GCA_044347465.1 Ramlibacter sp. | reverse complement strand
GGGCCAGCGCCTGCAAGCTACTGAGATTGTGCACCGCCAGCATGCCGTGGGCGTGGCGGTGCAGGACCTGGGCCCCCCGGGCCACGGGGGCATAGCCGTCATAACGGAGAAGGGGGTTGAGCCACAACAGCTTGCGGGTGTGACGGCGTAGCCACTGCAGTTGGTCGTCCAGCCGCTGGGGCTCGCCCGTGTCCAGGCCGTCGGTGATCATGAGGACCACGGTGCGACGGCCCACCAGGCAACGGGCATGGTGGGTACGCAGTTCGGCCAGCGAGTCGGCCAGGCGGGTGCCGCCGGCGAAGTCGCCGATGGTCTCGTTGGCCAGGGCCAGCATCTGGTCGGTGTCGCGCAGGCGAAAGGCGGGGCGCAGGTCGCTCAGGCCCGTGCCGAAGGCGAAGGCGGAACGTGGGGCCTGCCGGGTGGCGGCGTGCAAAAAGGCCAGCAAGAGGCGCGCATAGCGCTCCATGGAGCCGGAGACATCGACCAGGATCAACAGGGGCAGGGGTTGGCGTTGACGCGCCATGCGTGGCAGCGTGAGGAGCTCGCCATCGTGGCGCCGCGCCTCTTGCAGGGCGCGGGCCCAGTGCGGTCGGTGGCCCTGCGGTGCGCCCCGGTAGCGCCGTGCACGCACCTGCGGCAAGGGCAGGGGGATGTCGCGCACGAGCTGTTCGACCAGCCGGAATTCGCTGGCGGACAGGCCCTCGAAGTCGGCATGGCGCAGGCGCTGCTGTTCGCTGGCGCTCATGGCGGCGTCCAGGCGCAGTTCGCTCTCGGCGGGCGGGGACGCCGCGTTCGTCGGACGCGGGATGTTCAGGGCCTCCTGCACGCGGGCCTTGCGCCGAACCGGTTCGGCCTTGGCCGCCTTGGGCAGCATCTGGGCGAGCAGTTGCTGCGCCAGCTCGGGGTTGCGAAAGAAGGCGTCGAACATTTCGTCGAAGACGCCTAGATCCTGTTGGCGGCTGATGAAGACGGACGCGAGTGCAGCGCGCAGATCGTCGCGGTCCTCCACCCCGAGGGTCTGGGCCGCTTCGATCGCGAGCGCGATGCGGCTGCTGTCGACGGGCACGCCGGCGCGGCGCAGCGCACGGCCGAAGGCGGTGAAGTGCGCAGGCAGTTTGCCGCTGCGCGCGTCGCCCAGGATCAAGGGGCGGGCTCCAGCAACTGGTCGACCAGGGGCAGCAAGGCCGCGACGTCTTCGCGGTGCTTGAACAGGATGCCGGCAGTGTCCTGGATCACTTCGGGATCGAGGGTGAGGGTGTCCAGTGCGACCAGGGCCTTGGCCCATTCCACGCTTTCGGCGATGCCGGGGCTGCGTTGGAAGGACTGGGCAAAGGGCTGACTGCGCAGGCGCGAGACGAAGTCGGTCACCTGAGCGCTGAGGGCGTCGCCGGCTTGCGGCACCTGGCTGCGCACGATGGCCAGCTCGCGATCGCGATCGGGGTAGTCCAGCCATTGATAGAGGCAACGGCGCTTGACGGCGTCATTCAGATCGCGCGTGCGGTTGCTGGTGAGGATCGTCAGCGGCGCGGCGGCGGCCCGCAGCGTGCCCCACTCGGGAATCGTGACCTGGTACTCACCCAGGTATTCGAGCAGGAAGGCCTCGAAGGGCTCGTCGGCACGGTCGACCTCGTCGATCAGCAGCACCGCGCCGGGCTCGGGGGTCTCCAGGGCCTGCAGCAGGGGGCGACGGATCAAGTAGCGGGCCTGATAAACCTCGCGCTCGATCTGCTCGGGGGAGGCCGTGTCCTGGGCCGCGCGCATGTGCAGCAGTTGCGCCGTGTGGTTCCACTCGTAGAGGGCTTCGCGCAGCTCCATGCCGTCGTAGCACTGCAGGCGCAGCAGCGGCCGGCCCAAAGCCACAGCCAGGGCCTTGGCCAGCTCGGTCTTGCCCACACCCGGTTCACCTTCCAGCAGCAGCGGGCGCTGCAGGCGCAGGGCCAGAAACACGGCGGTGACCAGGCGCCGAGGCGCGTGGTAACCCGCCTCTTGCAGCGCCTCAGCGAGGCCGTCGAGGGTGTCCAGGCGGGAGGGCACCCGTGTTAGCCGTTCGCTTGCCGCACCGCGGCTTGCGTCTGGACCGTGACCAGGTGGGCGCGGTAGGCGGCGCTGGCATGCAGGTCACCGCTGAAGGCGCTGGCATCCACTGCCACACCTTGCACCGCCTCGGGGGTGAAGCTCTTGGTGAGGGCCGCCTCGAGGCCCGCATGGCGCATCACGCCATTGCCACCGCCCGTGATCGCCACCCGCGCGCCACTGGCGGTCTTGGCGACGAACACACCCAGCATGGCAAAGCGCGAAGCGGGCTGGCGGAACTTGGCGTAGGCGGCTTTCTCGGGCACCGGAAAGCGGATCGCGGTGATCAACTCGCCGGGCTGCAAGGCGGTGGTGTACAGGCCTTGAAAGAAATCGTCGGCGGCGATTTGTCGGCGGTCGGTGACGACCGTGGCACCCAGGCCCAGCACCGCGCTGGGGTAGCAGGCAGCGGGGTCGTTGTTGGCGACCGAGCCGCCCATGGTGCCCATGGCGCGCACTTGCCGGTCGCCGATGCCTTCGGCCAGAGCGGCCAGGCCCGGCAGGTGCTTGCGCACGTCGGCGTTGGCGGCCACGTCTTGGTGACGGGTCATGGCGCCAATGACCAGCGTTTTGCCGTCCATGCAGATGCCCCGCAGGTCGGCAATCGCGCCCAGATCGACCAGGTGCTCGGGGCGCAGCAGGCGCTGCTTCATGGAGGCGATCAGGGTCTGGCCGCCGGCCAGGACTTGCGCGCCCCCTGCGGCCAGGCGCTGGGCGTCGGCGAGGGTCTTGGGTTGTTCGAGGGTGAATGCGTACATGGCAAATCTCCTTACTTGGCTGCCGCAATGGCTTGCCACACACGGTGCGATGTGGCGGGCATGTCCAGGTCCTTGACGCCCAGGGGCGCCAAGGCATCGAGCACGGCGTTGATCACGGCGGGGGGCGAGCCGATCGCGCCGGCTTCGCCGCAGCCCTTGGTGCCCAGGGGGTTGGTGGTGCAGGGCGTGACCACATGGCCGAGGCGGAACTCGGGCATGTCGTCGGCGCGCGGCATGGTGTAGTCCATGAAGGAGCCGGTGACCAGCTGTCCGGTGGTACGGTCGTAGATGCAGTGCTCCATCAGCGCCTGGCCGATGCCCTGCGCCAG
>JBIKUT010000322.1:0-3166 GCA_044347465.1 Ramlibacter sp. | reverse complement strand
GGGTTCTGATCGTCCAAGCCGTTTACGGCTAGCCGTCGCGCTCGGGGGCTTGTCCTGTAGTTGCCCACACCCTTGCGTCGCTTGTACCCCGCTTGGCCACCGCTTATCCACAGGGTTGTCCCATGACCCATCCGCGAGGCGCGCATACCATTGGGGATTCCCGAGGAAATCATGTCTGCAGTCTTGAGTCCCGTCGATGACGACTTCCCGCGCGACCGCGAAGTGGCGCAATTGCGGGTGCCCCCGCACTCCATCGAGGCCGAATCCAGCGTGCTCGGTGGCCTGTTGCTGGACAACGAAGCCTGGGACCGTGTCGCTGATCTGCTCAGTCCCAGCGACTTCTATCGCTACGAGCACCGCCTCATCTTCAAGGCCATCCAGGACCTGATCGACGCCAGCAAACCGGCCGACGTCATCACCGTCTTCGAGGCCCTGCAAAGCCTGGGCAACGCCGATGAAGTCGGCGGCCTGAGCTACCTGAACTCGCTGGCCCAGTACGTGCCCAGTGCGGGCAACATCCGGCGCTATGCCGAGATCGTTCGCGAGCGCGGCATCCTGCGCAAGCTCGTCTCGGCCTCCGACGAAATCGCCACCGCCGCCTTCAATCCCCAGGGTAAGCCAGTCGACACCATCCTGGACGAGGCCGAGCAGCGCATCTTCAACATCGGCGAGGAAGGCTCGCGGATGAAAGAGGGCTTCCAGGACATGGGTACGTTGGTGCTGGACCTGATGGACCGGGTCCAGGAGATGTCCGACAACCCGAATGACATCACCGGCGTGCCCACCGGCTTTTACGACCTCGATCGCATGACCTCGGGCTTGCAAGCCGGCGACCTGATCATCCTGGCGGCGCGCCCCTCCATGGGCAAGGCCCAGCCGCTGGACAGCCTCGTGCGCATGCGTGGGGGTGGCTTCAAGCCGATGGGGGACCTGGCGGTAGGCGACGCGCTGGCGTCGGTGGACAGCCGCCCCTCCATCGTCACCGGCGTCTACCCGCAGGGCATCAAGCAGACCTTCCGGATCACCTTCTCCGACGGCCGCAGCACCGAGTGCTGTGCCGAGCATCTGTGGAAGGTGGATTGCCGGCATTGGGACGGCTCGCGCGTCGTGTCCACGCAGGACCTGATCGAGCTGCTGGCCCGCAAGCGTTACCAGGATCGCCTCTGGATCGAATGCGCCACTGGGGATTTCGGCCATGACGACCCGCTGCCGGTGGATCCCTGGGTGCTGGGCGCCTTGCTAGGCGACGGCGGCCTCACCAGCACCGGCTCGGTGATGTTCTCCACCGCCAGCGACGAGATGCTGGACCGCCTTCGCGATCGCGTGGGCGGCGAGATGGAGCTGGTGCATGCACAGGCCTATGACTGGCGCCTGGTCCGTCGTGGTGGTGCCCATGTGAGGGGCGTCCAGGGCGTGGCGCCCAATCCCCTGCGCACCGCGCTCGATGCAATGGGCCTGTCCGGTTGCAGCAGCGACCGCAAGTTCATCCCTCGCCTGTATCTGGAAGCCAGCCGCGAGGCCCGCCTGAACCTGCTGCGTGGCCTGCTCGATACCGATGGCTGGATCGAGCGCTGGGGCAGCGTTCGCCTGTCCACGGCCAGCGGGCAACTGGCCCGGGATGTCGCCGAGTTGGTGAGATCGCTGGGGGGATGGTGTTCGATCACGAACAAGCAGCCGCATTTCACCAATGTGGCTGGCATGCGCGTGGCCGGATTGCCAGCCTTCGTATGCCACATCAACCATCCGCAGCCGCAATCCCTGTTCCTGCTGTCGGACAAGCTGGCGCGCGCGCCGCAGGCCTGGACGCGTAAGAAGCGGCTGACCCTGCGATCCATCGAGCCGGGGCGGGAAGTGGCTTGCCAGTGCATCTCGGTCAGCCACCCGGATCGCCTGTATCTGACGGATGGCGACATCGTCACGCACAACACCTCGCTGGCCATCAATATCGCCGAGCACGTGGCCCTGTACGAAGAACTACCCGTGGCCGTGTTCTCCATGGAGATGGGCGCGTCCCAGCTGGCGGTGCGTATCGTCGGCTCCATCGGCCGCATCGATCAGAGCCATTTGCGCACTGGCAAGCTCTCCGACGACGAGTGGCCGCGCCTGACCGAGGCCATCGAGAAGCTGCGCAACATCTCGCTGCACATCGACGAAACGCCGGGTCTCACGGTCAGCCAGCTGCGCACCAACGCACGCCGCCTGGCGCGCCAGTGCGGCGGCAAGCTGGGCCTGATCGTGGTCGACTACCTGCAGCTCATGAGCGTCTCCAGCGGCATGAGCGACGAGAACCGCGCCACTGCGGTGGGCGAGATCTCGCGCGGCCTGAAGATGCTGGCCAAGGAACTGGGCTGCCCGGTGATCGCGCTCTCGCAGCTTTCGCGCGGTGTCGAGTCGCGCCCCGACAAGCGCCCGATGATGAGTGACCTGCGTGAATCGGGTGCCATCGAGCAGGACGCCGACGTCATCATGTTCATCTACCGCGACGACTACTACAACAAGGACTCCAAGGAGCCCGGCGTCGCCGAAGTGATCATCAGCAAGCAGCGTAACGGCCCCACCGGCACCGCCAAGCTCGCCTTCCTCAAGCCCCTGACCAAGTTCGAGTCACTGGCCTCGGGGGGTGCGGGCGCCGATTACTTCTGAGGGTCTCGCTCCAGCCAGCAAAAAGGGCCCCGAGGGGCCCTTTTCTTGGGTTCTGCTTTGACGCTCTCGTGCCCGGATCAGAGCACTTCCGAGGCAAAGTCCGCCAACCGCGAGCGCTCGCCGCGCGCCAGGGTGATATGCCCCGAGTGCGGCCAGCCCTTGAACTTGTCCACCGCGAAGGTCAGACCCGAGGAGCCCTCGGTCAGGTAGGGCGTGTCGATCTGGGCCAAGTTGCCCATGCAGATGATCTTGGTGCCCGGGCCCGCGCGCGTGACCAGGGTCTTCATCTGCTTGGGCGTGAGGTTTTGCGCCTCGTCGATGATCAGGTACTTGTTCAGGAAGGTACGCCCGCGCATGAAGTTCAAGCTCTTGATCTTGATGCGGCTGCGAATCAGCTCGTTGGTGGCGGCGCGGCCCCACTCGCCGGCGCTGGTCTCGGTCTTGGCCAGCACTTCGAGGTTGTCGTCCAGCGCGCCCATCCAGGGGCCCATCTTTTCTTCTTCGGTGCCGGGCAGAAAGCCGA
>JBIKUT010000321.1:0-3181 GCA_044347465.1 Ramlibacter sp. | reverse complement strand
CGTTAAGCTAACCTGTACTAATTGCTCGTGCGGCTTGACCCTATAACTTTGATTACTTAGTGATCAAAGATTTATGCCGGGGATAAAACCCCATGGTCGGCGCAATCAAAAACGATCGAAAGATCAAAACCAGCTGATTCGAAGCTCTATGAATTCGTTGCACTGACTCACGTCAGTACAACAACAAGTTATGCCTGGTGACCATAGCGAGGTGGCCCCACTCCTTCCCATCCCGAACAGGACAGTGAAACGCCTCTGCGCCGATGATAGTGCGGATTCCCGTGTGAAAGTAGGTCATCGCCAGGCTCTTACAGCCCTCAAAACCCCTCCAAGCAAACGCTCGGAGGGGTTTTGTTTTTTAAGGCTTCGTTTAGAAGCGCTGATTGACAGGCTACTTGGAAGCGCGGGCCCTGCGCTTGGCCAGCACCCAGGCGGTGTTCAGGCCCGACAGGACCAAAATGGGCCACAGCAGCGTGGACATCGCCACCCAAAAGGCCCACGCCCCCTTGTCGCGAATGGACGCGCCCGCGTCAGCCTGATGCGGCCCCTCGCTGAAAAGGTGCCGATGGCTGAAGGTGGCGAGACCAAAAAAGCACCCAAAGGCGAGAAACGCGGTGATGTAGAGGTTCATGCTGTGTCCTGTTCCTGTGTCCGTCTGTGTATATCTCGACAGACACTTCTCCGCGTCAATACACTTTGACGATTCTAGAGGCCCAGCGCTATTTCTACGAGGCGGGTGACCCTGCCGCCAAAGGTGGAATGTATCCACCCGGTCTAGGCGTTCAAAAGCCGTCCCTCGGCGCGCGATGCCGCACCCGACCCCACCAAGTCGTCTGCGAGGGCCTCCACCCAGGCCGCAGGATCGGTGTCGGGCTCCCAGCGCCGCCGAATGATGTCTAGGTAGGCCGTGTGCATCGCCCACTGGTGCAGGGCCTGCGGCGTGAAGGCCTGCACCTCCAGCAGCTTGAACTTCAGCAAGACCTTGGCGGCGTGTCGCGCGTGCTTGGCCGGGGCGGCGATAAAGCCCTCAAGTCGTTTGCGGGCCGCCGCCAAGGCGTGATCGACCTGAACGAACACAGCGCCATGCCCTGGGATGACGCAGGCTGGCTCCAGGGCTTCAATGAGATCGAGCGTGCGACCGACGTCGTCGAAGGCCTGCTCGCCTTCAAGCTCCGGAAAGACCACGCCAAACCCGTTTTCCCACAGCGCATCGGCCGAAATCAGGACCCGAGAACGCGGTTCGAACAGCACGATGGAGTGCGGATCGTGACCCGCCGCCGCATGCACCTGCCAAGCTTGCCCGCCTAAATGAACCACGCTGTCCGGACGCAAGGCCTCATCGACCTCAAAGCGCGGGCAGGTTTGACCGGTGGGCACATAGGTCAGGGCGACGGCGTCCCAGTCACGCACCTGCTGCAGGTGGCCGGGGGGAATCCAGGTGCGCACACCCGGGTGGGCCGATTGCAGGGCGGCGTTACCGCCGCAATGGTCGCTGTGTAAGTGGGTATTGAGCAACAGGTCGAGCGAGCGACCGTTCAAGGCCTGGGCGACCAGGGCCAGCGTTTGCGGTGCGTGCGTGTAGTACCCGCTGTCGATCAGGGCGGTCGGCCCGTCTCCGGTCAGGAGGATGTTGTTGGCAGACAGCCATCCTCGCTCGAAAACCTGGACGCCGACGGGTAATGCGATCGCGGTGCTCACCCCCGCATCCTACTTGCCCGCGCGCAGCTCCCGCCGCAGGATCTTGCCCACGTTGGTCTTGGGCAGATCGTCGCGGAATTCAATGTATTTCGGGACCTTGTAGCCGGTGAAGTTCTCACGGCAATAGCGTGCGACATCGTCTTCGGTGAGCAAGGGGTCGTTCTTGACGACAAAGACCTTGATCGACTCGCCTTGCATCGCGTCGGGCACGCCGACCGCCGCACATTCGACGACACCCGGGCACAGCGAGATCACATTTTCCAGCTCGTTGGGGAAGACGTTGAAGCCGCTGACGATGATCATGTCCTTCTTGCGGTCGATGATCTTGGTGAAGCCGCGGTCGTCCATGATGCCGATGTCACCTGTGCGCATGTAGCCGTCGGGCGTGAAGGCCTTGGCGGATTCTTCGGGCTGCAGGTAGTAGCCGGTCATCACATTGGGGCCGCGGATGCAGATCTCACCCGACGCCCCGATCGCCAGGCTCTTGCCTTCGTCGTCCTTGATGGCGACGTCGATCCCCGGAAGTGGCAGGCCGATGGAGCCCGAGAACTCGGTGGCATTCACTGGGTTGTTGGTGCCAATGGCGCAGGTCTCGCTCATGCCCCAGCCTTCGACCATCGCGCAGCCCGTGACCTTTTGCCACTGGCGCGCCGTGCCCTCGGAGGCGGCCATGCCGCCCGCTTGGGAGACGCACAGGTGCGAGAAGTCGACCGACTTGAACTGCGGGTGTTGAAGCAAGGCGTTGAACAGGGTGTTGACCGCTGGCAGCAGGTGAAACGGGCGCTGTTTGAGCACCTGCACGAACTTGCCGATGTCGCGCGGATTCGGAATCAGCGTCATGTGCGAGCCCCAGCGGATCCCCAGTAGGCACAGCGTGAGCGCGAAGATGTGATACAGCGGCAGCGCCGCGATGCTGTTGGTGCGACTGACGTCGCCAATCTTGCCCAGTGCCGGCGTGAACCAGGCCTCAGCCTGCAAGATAGCGGCGACGATGTTGCGATGCGTGAGCACCGCGCCCTTGGACAGACCGGTGGTGCCGCCGGTGTATTGCAGGAAGGCAATCGCGTCCAGCGTCTGACCACCCGGACGCAGGGGCAGGGTCGCGCCGCGTGCCAGCGCCTGCTTGAAAGGGGTGACCACGCGATCCCCCGTGAGGGGCAGCTTGTAGGCTGGCACCAGCTTGGCCAGGTGACGCACCGCAAACGTGAGCCAGCGCCCATACCAAAACCCGAGCAGATCGCCCAGACCGGTGACGACCACCTCGCGCACCTGCGTCTTGTCGATGACGTCGGCGAGCGTGTGCGCGAAGTTCTCGAGGATGACGATGGCGGTCGCGCCCGAGTCACGCAGCTGGTGCTCGAGTTCGCGCGCGGTGTAGAGGGGGTTGACGTTGACGCAGGTGTAGCCGGCACGCAGGATGGCCGACATGGTCACCGCGAACTGGGGCAGGTTGGGCAGCATGATGGCCACGCGTGCCCCGGGC
>JBIKUT010000320.1:0-3190 GCA_044347465.1 Ramlibacter sp. | reverse complement strand
CTCGGGCAGGGTGACGCTGCCCTTCTCGCCCAGGGCCTTTTGCACCAGGTCATAGAAGCTGCCAAACCACTCATTGACCTGCACGTCCAGGCTGACGCGGTACCAGGTGGTGTACAGAATCAGGGCGGCTCCGAGCAGCGACCAGGGCCACCAGCGACGCGAGAAGAAAAAAGACTTGAACATGGGCGTGACCTCGGGCAAGGAGGGGGGGCGACAAAGGCGTGGATGGTAGCGCGCAAGGGACGTCGGCTCCGGGCTACAAGACCGCCCGAAGCGGGACGACATCCTGGCCCGGCCAAGCAGGAAAGATGTGCGGCCATGGCCACTCACTCCCCCTCCCCTGCCCACCAGACCCTTTGGGACCTGATCAAGGAAATGCGCTTTGGCATGATGACCCATCGGCACCTCGATGGCTCGCTGCATGCCCACCCCCTGACCACGCAAAACCGCACGCTCGATGAGGGCGTGCTGTATTTCTTCGTGTCACGCGCGACCGAGCTGGGTCAGCGCATCGCGCTGGACGGCGACGTCAACATCACCTACTGCGACACGCACAAGGACCATTACGTCTCGGTCACCGGCTATGCCCGTGTCAGTCACGACCTGGCCCTGCGCCAGCGCTTGTTCAACGCGATGAGCCGGGCCTGGTTTCCTGCAGGGCCAACCGACCCCAATCTCGAACTGGTGGCGGTCCAGATCCTGCACGCCGAATACTGGAACATCTCCGAGAGCAAGGTGACCCAGTTGTTCAAGCTGGCCACCGCCGCTGTCACCGGTCAGCCTCCGCGCATCGGCGAGCACCAGGCGGTGCATTTCAGCTGATACGGCCTGCCAGCCCCCCCACTGCAAACGGAAATTCCGGCTCGGCCACGCCCTGTGCCCCGGGGCGCAAGGCGATGACTGCGCCGTCGAACGCAGGATCGAAACCTGGCGCGGGTTGTACCGGGGGAATCGAGGTGACGAACAGCCAGGACAGGTCTGGGCCACCAAAGCTGCACATGGCGGGCTTGCTAAAGGGCACCGCAATCGAGCGGTCCAGGCGTCCGTCGGGCGTGAAACGGTGGATTTGTCCTGCGCCGGTGCCACAAATCCAGTAGCCGCCTTCGGTGTCGATCGCGGCGCCGTCGGGGCGTCCGGGCAGCGGCCGCATGTCCACGAACTCGCGTTGGTTGCGCGGCATGCCGTCCTCGCCCAGGTCTAATTGCCAGATGCGTTGCACCGTGGGGTGCGAGTCCGACAGGTACATGCGACGTCCGTCGGGGCTGAAAGCCAGGCCATTGCCAGTCACCAGGCCACGGACCAAAGGCGCCGACAAACCCTGCCCGTCGAAACGATACAGCGCGCCATCGGCGGCGGCCAGCGAGCCGTCCATCACCAGGGTGCTGGCCCACAGGCGCCCTTGGCGGTCCAGACGGCCGTCGTTAAAACGCATGCCCGCGCGCGGATGCTGCACCGCCTGCAAGAGGCGCGTCTGGGCCGCACCGCCGCCAGGTGGCAGGTCAATGGCGAACACGCCTGACTCCATGCCCCCGACAAAGCCGCCGCCCGCGCGCAGCGCGATGCACCCGACACGCTCGGGCGTCTGCCACGAGGTGACGGCCCGAGTGGCCCAGTCCAGGCGTCGAATGGCATGGCCTTCGATGTCCACCCAATACAGCGCCTGCTCGCGCACCGACCACAGGGGGCTCTCGCCCACACGGTCACGCGTGGGCGAGAGCACGTCGAAGTCGATGATGGCTGGCGTGCTCAATCGCGGGCGCTTCGCAGGGAAGCTTGGGCCGGGGGGACGGTCATCGACTTATTATGTCGGACAACTTTTCGCATGACCGAAGCTGCCGGCCCCATGACACTCGCCCCACAACATGCCTCTTTCCTCGACGCCCTGCGCGAGGCCACCGCCGCCCGGCAGGCCGGCACCCTAGGAACTGCCGCGTTTTGCGCGCGCGTGCGCGCCCTGACACTGCCGCCCTCCTTGCCGCCGGCCTTCGGCCAGGTGCTGGCCGACCTCCTGGACCGGATGGAATCGAGCGCCCTGTTCAGCGGCGAGAGTTGCTCGTTCAGCGAAACCGACCTGGATGCAGCCCTGCAGACCTGGATCGAGCGGGCGCAGATGCGACTGCTCCCATCCTAGGCAGACCACAACACCGGGGATCACGCAGCCAAGAAAAAGCGGCCCGAAGGCCGCTTCCTCGCGTCGCGTGAAAAAACTCAGGCCGTGACCTTGTCCGCCACGTTCTTGAAGTCCGCGATCTTGTCGAAATTCATGTACTGGTAGATCTTGTCGCTGTTGGCGGTGAGCACGCCCATGTCGGCCATGTACTCCTCGCGCGTCGGGATGCGTCCCAGACGCGAGCAGATCGCCGCCAGTTCCGCGCTCCCCAGGTACACGTTGGTGTTCTTGCCCAGACGGTTCGGGAAGTTGCGGGTGCTGGTGGACATCACCGTCGCGCCCTCGCGCACCTGCGCCTGATTCCCCATGCACAGCGAGCAACCGGGCATCTCCATGCGCGCACCGGCCGTTCCGAGCACGCCGTAATGGCCTTCCTCGGTCAGCTGCTTTTGGTCCATCTTGGTCGGCGGCGCCACCCAGAGCTTGACCGGGATGTCGCGCTTGCCTTCAAGGAGCTTGGACGCCGCACGGAAGTGACCGATGTTGGTCATGCACGAGCCAATGAACACCTCGTCGATCTTGGCGCCGGCCACATCGGACAGCGTCTTCACATCGTCCGGGTCGTTCGGGCAGGCCACGATGGGCTCGTGAACGTCGGCCAGGTCGATCTCAATGACCGCGGCGTACTCGGCATCCGCATCGCCTTTGAGCAGCTTCGGATCCTTGAGCCAGGCTTCCTGGGCGGCGATGCGTCGCTGCAGGGTGCGCGCGTCGGCATAGCCGTTGGCGATCATCCACTTCATCAGCGTGATGTTGCTGTTGATGTATTCGATGATCGGATCTTTGTTCAGGTGCACGGTGCAACCGGCGGCCGAGCGCTCGGCCGAGGCATCGGACAGCTCGAAGGCCTGTTCCACCTTCAGGTCTGGCAGACCCTCGATCTCGAGGATGCGACCGGAGAAGATGTTCTTCTTGCCTTTCTTTTCCACCGTCAGCAGGCCTTGCTTGATCGCGTAAAGCGGGATCGCGTTGACCAGATCGCGCAGGGTCACGCCGGGCTGCATCTTGCCCTTGAAGCGC
>JBIKUT010000319.1:0-3196 GCA_044347465.1 Ramlibacter sp. | reverse complement strand
TCGCCGATCTTGTGGTTCACACCGGTGTAGAACAGGATGCGCTCGGTCGTGGTGGTCTTGCCGGCGTCGATGTGCGCGGAGATACCGATGTTGCGGTAGCGCTCGATAGGCGTTTTGCGGGCCATGAGGGTCTTTCGTTGAAACGGAACCGGCCCGCTCATGGCGGGCCCGGTTCGGGAGAGGAACAGCGGGTTTAGAAGCGGAAGTGGCTGAAGGCCTTGTTAGCCTCGGCCATGCGGTGCACTTCGTCGCGCTTCTTCATGGCACCACCACGGCCTTCCGTGGCTTCCATGAGTTCGTTGGCCAGGCGCAGGGCCATGGACTTCTCGCCGCGCTTCTTGGCGGCTTCCTTGAGCCAACGCATGGACAGGGCCAGGCGACGCACGGGGCGCACTTCGACCGGGACCTGGTAGTTGGCGCCGCCCACACGGCGGGATTTGACTTCCACCATGGGCTTGACGTTGTTGATGGCCATCGTGAAGGCTTCCACCGGATCTTTGCCCGGGTTCTTCTTCTCGATCTGCTCGAGCGCGCCGTAGACGATGCGCTCGGCGACTGCCTTCTTGCCGCCTTGCATGATGACGTTCATGAACTTGGCGAGCTCGATGTTGCCGAACTTGGGATCCGGCAGGATTTCACGTTTAGGGACTTCGCGACGACGTGGCATTTTTTCACCTCACAAATTTGCTTCAGCTGGCCTTGGGGGCCGAGAGAGTCATCAGACCCTCCGCTTACTCGACCCACACGGACAATTCCGTGCTTGGGGTCACTACGCTTCGAACAACCTGCCAGGGCTGAACGAGCACCGACAAACCGACTGACTGACTGGGATCAGGCCTTCTTCGGACGCTTCGCGCCGTACTTAGAGCGTGACTGCTTGCGGTCTTTCACGCCTTGCAGGTCGAGCGAGCCGCGCACGATGTGATAGCGCACACCGGGCAGGTCCTTGACGCGACCACCGCGCACGAGCACCACGGAGTGCTCCTGCAGGTTGTGGCCTTCACCGCCGATGTAGGAGATGACTTCGAAGCCGTTGGTCAGGCGCACCTTGGCGACCTTGCGAAGCGCGGAGTTCGGCTTCTTAGGCGTCGTGGTGTACACGCGGGTGCACACGCCTCGACGCTGCGGGCTGTTTTGCATCGCGGGGCTCTTGGATTTGGTCTTTTCGACCTCCCGGCCCTGACGCACGAGTTGATTGATGGTTGGCATTAAACGTCCCTAAACGTTTGAAAAAGCGACAAAAAAACTCTCCCGCCCCAATAGCGGGAAAGCCTTCTAGTATATCCCGATGTGGTCGGCGGACCAAGCCCGGCCGGCGACGGGGTCGGCCAAGAGGTCTAAAGAATTAATCCGGGCGCCTGAATCAGCGGATCCAGAGCCGGATCGCGTCCCAGGCCCGCCCCATGAAACCCGCCTGGGCCACCGGCTCGAGTACCACCAGCGGCTGGTCCATCAGGGGCTGCTCGCCCAGGCTGATCTTGAGGGTGGCGATGGCCTGGCCCCGTGCCAGGGGGGCGACCAGGGGCTCCGGGCGGGCGACCTGGGTCTTGATGCGACTGGCCGAGCCGGTGGGCACCGCCACCAGGATCGGCTGGGGGCGACCCAGCTTGGCGCGCGCCGAGGTGCCTTTCCAGACTTCGGGCGTGACCACCGCGTGGTTGGCGTCAAACAGCTTGACCACCTCGTAGGCGGTGTAGCCCCAGTTCAGGAGCTTTTGGGATTCGCCGGCGCGGGCGTTTTCATTGGCGGCGCCCAGCACGATGGACAGCAGTCGGCGCGTGCCGATGTGGGGCAGCTCGCGCCGGGCGGTGGCCACCAGGCAATACCCTGCCGCGTCGGTGTGGCCGGTCTTGAGGCCGTCAACGCTGGGGTCACGCAAAAGCAGCAGGTTACGGTTGGCGTCATTGGCGGCGGGCGTACCGGGGTAGCGGTATTTCTTGATCGCGTAGTAGCCCACGAACTGGGGGAAGTCGTTCATCAGGCGCGTGGCCAGAATGCTCAGGTCGCGGGCGGTGGTGACATGACCGGGTGCGGTCAGGCCTTCGGGGTTGGCGTAGCGGGTGGTCTTCATGCCCAGCGCGCGGGCCTGGTCGTTCATCAGCTGCACAAAGCGCTCGACGCTGCCACCCACGCCCTCGGCCAGGGCCACGGTCGCATCGTTGCCCGATTGCACGATCATTCCCTTGATCAGGTCCTCGACCGGTACCTGCATCTTGGGGTCGATGAACATGCGCGAGCCGGGCATCTTCCAGGCGCGATCGCTCACAGGCAGCCTCTGCGTGAGGCCCAGCTTGCGCGACTTGATGGCGTCAAAGACCAGGTAGGCCGTCATCAGCTTGGTCAGCGACGCAGGCTCGATCGGGATGTCGACGTCTTTGCCCGCCAGCACCTGGTTGGCGGTGATGTCCACCAGCATGTAGCTGCGGGCCGCAATCTCCAGCGGCTGCAAGCCCTGGCCGGCGGCCACATTGAGGGCCGCCGGCGTCTGGGCCTGCACGGCCAGGCAGGACAGGGCCAGGAAGGACGCGGCCAAGGACCGGGCGAGGCGATTCATCGAGGAAATCCGGATAGATGACGGAGCACGAGGCTCTTGAGAAGCGGCAATTGTCCGTGAAAGAAATGGCCGCCGCCCGGAATGACCGTGACTGGCAACGTCTGTGGGCGGGCCCAGTCCATGACGGCGGACAGGGGCACGGTGTCGTCGGCCTCGCCGTGCACGACAAAGGTGCGGTCATGCGACTCGGGAGGCAGTGTGGCAACGTGGAAGCGCGCCGCGGCGGTGCCCACCAACACCAGCCGCTCGAAGGGGCGCGCAGGCCACAGCGTGGCGGCCACCTGGGCGGTGACAAAGGCGCCGAAGGAAAACCCCGCCAGGGCCAGCGGGCTCTGCGGGGCCGCCTGCGCGATCAAGGCCTGCATGTCCTGCGCCTCGCCGCGGCCCTCGTCGTGCACGCCTTGGCTGGCGCCCACGCCGCGAAAGTTAAATCGCACGGCTGTCCAACCGGCCTGGACGAAGGCGCGCGCCAGGGTCTGGACCACCTTGTTGTCCATCGTGCCGCCAAACAGGGGATGCGGGTGCGCGATGACGGCGGTGCCGATCGGCGTCACGCCGGGCGCGGGCGCATCGCGCAAGGCCTCGATCACACCGGCCGCACCGGTGAATTGCAAACGCTCGGTCTGGGCGTTCATGCCAGAG